>NZ_JAMYUI010000005.1:0-277347 GCF_040322895.1 Mesorhizobium sp. M0088 | reverse complement strand
TTGTTTCTCCCAGTCTCTTCACACTTCTTGCTTCCTCAAGATTTTGACTTGCTTTTTTTTCTCATTATTTATCTTTAAAATTTTATTACAAATAAAAAAATATTGTGCTCTTTTTCGCCCCCGCTTCCGTCTCGGGAGGAGACTTGTATTTTAGGCAGCGGTCTTGGCCTCAATCTGCTTGGCCTTGGCCGAAGACGCCGTAATGGCGATCTTGCGCGGCTTCAGCTCCTCGGGGATGTTGCGCTTGAGGTCGACGAAGAGCAGGCCGTTCTTCAGCGAGGCGCCAACGACCTCGACGTGGTCGGCAAGCTGGAAGCGGCGTTCGAAAGCCCTCGAGGCAATGCCGCGATAGAGCAGCTCGGAGCCTTCGCCGGTGCCCTCGTCCTTGCGCTCACCCTTCACGGTCAGCACGTTGCGATGGGCTTCGATCGAGATTTCCTCGTCCGAGAAGCCGGCAACCGCCATCGAGATCCGGTAGGAATCCTCACCGGTGCGCTCGATGTTGTAGGGCGGATAGGTCTGCGCGCCATCCGGCTGCGCGAGCGAATCGAGCATCGTGAACAGACGATCGAAGCCGACGGTCGAGCGATAAAGCGGGGAAAAATCAACGTGACGCATGAGGTGTTCTCCTGTTGAGCAACATGGTTTGCGTATGGCCGGTGCGAAACCCTTGAGCGGCGTTTCGGGTGGACCAGCGGCCCCGACATTGGCGACCGCACGAGACATTTGGGGAGCGCTGGAAAGTATTTCAAGATTTCACCTGGCGGCAAAAGCCACGGCGGCCGGACCCTTGATGAACGGCAGATGAACCGGCACTTCGGCGCGCGTTCAGGCAGCCGGCGCTAAAGTCCATTCCAGGATCAAGGACTGGCGGCGCCGATTGCACAACAGGCACCGCAACGAGGCCGACCGGGTGTAACGTCCCTTCCTCCCGGATCGACAGAGGCCGGAAGCACGCTTTCAAGCGGCTTCCGGCCTTCCCTGATGCAGCCTTCCCTTCACCGGGAATTCCTTGGCTTTTGGCGCATGGGCGTCTATCACCTTAGCGGAGCCGGCCAGCGCAGGCGGGCATGCGAGACGCCGAGCACGAAGCGCCGAATGACGGATCTTTTCACCGAGAACTCCCTTTTTCACGAAATCGAGGGCAATCCGCGGCCGGAAAATGCCACCGGCGGCTTCTTCACCACGCGTGACCGCAAGAATATCCGCTACGGCCTGTTCGGCGCGGTCGCTCGCCCGATGAAGGGCACCGTGGTCCTGCTCACCGGCCGCAACGAGTGCATCGAGAAATATTTCGAAACCATCCGCAACCTTGCCGATCGCGGCTTTGGCGTCGCCACGCTCGATTGGCGCGGCCAGGGCGATTCCGACCGGCTGATCCGCGATCACCAGCGCGGCTACGTCAGCAGCTTCCGCGAGTACACCGCCGACCTCGAACAGTTCTTCGAGGAGATCGTGCTGCCCGATTGCCGCGGACCGTACTACATCCTCGCCCATTCGGCAGGTGCCTTGATCACCCTGCTTGCCGCCCCATCAATGGTGAACCGCATCCGGCGCATGGTGCTGATCGCGCCCTTCCTGACGCTGCCCGACCTGCCGGTCTCGATCTCGACGGTTCGCCGCGTCTGTTCTCTGTTCTGCGCTCTCGGCCTCGGCCGGCTCTACGCCGCCTGGGGTCCGCGGCCGAGGATTACGGCCCCGTTCGAGACCAACAAGCTGACATCGGACCCGGAGCGCTATCGGCGCAACACACGGATCTATGAAGAATACCCGCAACTGGCGCTTGGCGGGCCGACGATCCGCTGGCTGCAGGCAGCCGCCAAAGCATCGGAAGCCGTCAGCGACCCCGATTTCATGGCTCGGATCCAGGTCCCGCTGCTGATCATCGCCGCCGGCGCCGACCAGGTCGTCTCGACCAGGGCCGTGGAAGCCTATGCCAGGCGTCTGCGGCTCGGTTCGCTGCTGATGATCGATGGCTCCCGCCACGAAATCCTGCAGGAAGCCGACATCTACCGCGAGCAATTGCTCGCCGCCTTCGACGCCTTCATTCCCGGCAGCGACGACCCCACAGCCTGACGGGCGCCGGTCGCTGGCCCGCTCCCCAAGGGGTGCCGCCGGCAGTAAAACGACTGCTTCAAGCGGTCGGCATCACCTGAATGGCGGCGGACGCTCGTTTAGCCCCGCAGGGCGGCCATGGCGGCGGCATGAAGTTCCGGCGTCGCCGCGGCGAGTACATCGCCGCCCTGTTCCGCCGGCCCGCCATCGAATGTGGTGACGACGCCGCCTGCCTTTTCGATGATCGGGATCAGCGCCACGATGTCGTAGGGCTTCAATCCGGGATCGGCGACGATGTCGACGCTTCCCGAGGCGATCATGGCGAAGGCATAGCAATCGGCGCCATAGCGGGCGAGCTGGATCTGTCTTTCGAATGCATCGTAACGGTTGCGCGCCTCGCCCTTGAACAGGGCCGGCGTGGTGGTGAACAGCGTCGCCTGGTCCAACTTCGTCGTCTTGCGGGTCGTCAGTTTTCGCGGCCCGCCTGGCCCCTCATAATGGGAGCCCGAGCCGTTGGCGTAGAAAAGCTCGCCGGTGAAGGGCTGCGCCATCATGCCGGCAACGGCGTCGCCATCGACCGTCAGCCCGACCAGTGTGCCCCACACCGGCAGGCCGGAAATGAACGCGCGCGTGCCGTCGATCGGGTCGATCACCCAGACGTGCCGACTTGAAATGTTCTCGCTGCCATGCTCCTCGCCTAGAATACCATGATCGGGATACTCAGCCGATATCAGAGCCCGGACGGCGCGCTCGGCCTCGCGATCGGCCTCGGTGACCGGATCAAAACTGCCCTGTTCCTTGTTGGCGACCGCACCTTGGGCACGAAAGCGCGGCAAGGTCTCCGCCGCTGCCGCCTGCGCGATGCGACGCATGAAATCGATGCTGATGTCCAACTGATTCTCCCGCATTGCAGCATGCCCGAGCCCGGCTTTGCCGCCAATTTCGTGCCAAAACAAGGGTGTCGAGGATTTTTCCGCGACGGCATCTGTTGCCTGGATGTCACACAGGCGCCATCGAAACGCAATTTCCACATCAGAGTGAATTAAAAAAGGCTGAAGGTCGCTTGACATTTGTGCAGCGCACAATACCCTCAATCTCGGACAGGGTTTCCTGTCCATGCCCTCCTTGGGCGTTTCCTCCCTAGACTTCGACCGTATCGTGCAAACGATGCGGTCTTTTTTTATGGCGCCATTCAGTCCGCGGCCAGCGGCAGGTTATTCACTCCGCGGCCAGTGGCAAGTCGATGAAATGATGATCGGGCATCGACATCAGGTCGGCTGAGAACCGCGTCAGATCGTCGGCCAGCGCATCGAAGCCGGCAGCCTTTTCGAACGTCCGCTCGTTCATATAGAGCCCCCGGTTGACCTCGATCTGCAGCGCGTGCAGATGGCGCGCCGGGCGGCCATAGTGCTCGGTGATGAAGCCGCCGGCATAGGGCTTGTTGTGGGCGACCGAATAGCCCATGGCGCTGAGCAGGCCGATCGCGGTCTCGGTCAGGGCGGCGGTTGCCGAGATGCCGAAGCGGTCGCCGATGATGAAGTCGGGCCGCTGGCCGCTGTCGCCGACCCGTATGCTCGCCGGCATCGAATGACAGTCGATCAGCACGGCAAAGCCAAACCGCGCATGGGTTCTGGTCAACAGCCGCTTCAGCGTCTCGTGATAGGGCTTGTAGACGGCCTCGATGCGGGAGACCGCTTCGGCCAGCGGCAAGCGGCCGGAATAGATGTCGAGCCCCTCGCCGACCAGCTTCGGCACCGTGCCCAGCCCGCCGGCCACCCGCGCCGAGCGGATGTTGCAGAAGGACGGCACCGGCTCGGCGAACATGCGCGGATCAAGCTCCCACGGCTCGCGGTTGACGTCGAGATAGGCCCTCGGGAAATTCGCCGCCAGCAACGGCGCGCCGAGCGCGACGGTCCCGCCGAACAGCTCATCGACGTAGCAGTCCTCGGACCGGCGGATGGCGTTGCGGTCCAGCCTTGCCATGGCAAGGAAGCGCTCCGGATAGTAGCGGCCGCTATGCGGTGAGTTGAAGAGGAAGGGGACGCGCTGCTCGACGCCCGACCGGATTTCGAAGGGTGGAAAGACCGAAAAATCCTCGGCTGCCGTCTTCAATTTGAACGAACCCGAAAACACCAGTGCATCATGATGTGAAAGTGCCACCTTGCAAGCCTCGTGTCCAGCATTTCGGCCGCAGCACACGCCCGGCAAATATGGATCATCCCCGTCAGCGTTCACTTGATGTTTACCCTCACCTCCTCATATACAGGATGGTTAACGGGCTTGCCCAACGGCAACCTCGGGCGGGTGATTCGGACGGGATATCATGGCACGCATTCTTCTGGCGGAAGACGACGACGATATGCGTCGGTTCCTCGTCAAGGCGCTGGAGCGCGCCGGTTACCAGGTCAGTGATTTCGACAATGGCGCCAGCGCCTATGAGCGGCTGCGCGAGGAGCCTTTCTCGCTGCTGTTGACCGACATCGTCATGCCGGAGATGGACGGCATCGAACTGGCGCGGCGTGCCACAGAGATCGATCCTGATCTGAAAGTCATGTTCATCACCGGTTTCGCCGCCGTTGCGCTGAACCCGGATTCCAAGGCGCCGAAAGACGCCAAGGTGCTGTCGAAGCCCTTCCACCTGCGCGACCTCGTCAACGAGGTCGAGAAGATGCTGCAGGCGGCCTGAGCCCTTTTCTAGGCGAGGCGCCGCACCTCTTCGCCACTGCGGCGAGACGACGCCTTCTTTCCTTTTTCCTGCTATTGACGCGCTGGATCAAAAATGGTGTATGCGCGGCTTCGGATGGGCGTGTAGCTCAGCGGGAGAGCACTGCATTGACATTGCAGGGGTCACAGGTTCAATCCCTGTCACGCCCACCATCCAACCAGACAAGCAGATCTTGCATCGGCATTTCCCGGCTGGTTCCCCAGAGGTAGAGCGGTTCGCATAGGTTGACTTATAGCCTGCACCTGGCGCAACGCCGCATGCAGTGCTTGAGCTTGGCGAACGGTTTGTCGATTTGGGCTGAGGTCCGGACTATAGGGGCAGGAAGAAGGGCCCCTGCGAAGCCAGCCTACTGGTCATCGTCATCGCCATTGTCTGGATTGTCGACCAAACATCCCGCGCCGTGACACCCTTGGTAATTGCCTTGAGTGTCGAAATTCGGATTGCCGTCCTTGTCGTAACTCGGCCTTGGGTCGATGTAGCTGTCGTTCTTTCGACGCGCTTCCTTGCGATCCTTGTCTCTCTGTTCCTGCGCGGCTATGCGATCCATTGAGCGCTGCTCGTCTTCTGAACGTTGTGAAGTCTGTTGCATCATGCAGTCGGCAAACCTGTTGGTTCCTGGCCTGTAGCCGTAAGAAGCGCACTGTTGCTGATCCATTGCGCGCTGATCCTCAGCGCTGACGCAACCAGCAACCGCCAACGGCGCAAGCGCGATCAGCACATATCTCATCTTGAAATTCGGCATTTTGTCGCTCCAGATTATTCTGATGGCACCGGGCAAGAGAGGTCACCCTCCTGGCAGTTCAGGTAGGCCCTCAACTGCCTGGTGCGAGCCTTGGTCAGTTCAGCCTGACAAGCAGCGGCAACCATCGGCGCCGCGGAGCCACCATCGTCACCGCTGGATTGAAACGTGCATTCGGCGTTGCGGAACGCAATCCACGCTCTCTGCGCTTTCACCAACCGTGCCTTGCCGTCGGAATCGTCCGTAAGCCGCTTCTGGATTTGCTTGAAGGTTTGGTTCAACGCCTGATCGGCTCTTTTGAAGTCCGAAGCTGGATCAGCCATAGCCGCAGTGGCGGCGAACGACAGCATGGCGACGCCAGCAAGTAGAAAACGCATGATTGTATCCCCGGAATGAAAACAACCACAAGTAAGCACGCATGGGGGCAGCCGACAAGCACCGAAAAACCGTATAGTAAGCAAAGGGTTGTCGGGTTCAACAACGCAGGACGGACGAGGCTGGGGCCGTGAGGTGATATGCGGGGAATGGCCGCCACAAGCTGACGTTGACATTTGCCGTTTCGCCATTGTCGTGGGCGGCGCCGGCGAGTTTCGCAACCCGGTCCTGGCAGACCGGACGCCGGACGCAAACGCCGTCGCGGAAAGCTGTGCGCCCGTCCCGGTGCTGACCGGGACGGGCGACAGGCGATCAGATCATTGCGGCTCTGGATCAGGCGTATTTCCCGGCCTGTCGCCGCCGCCCTTGCCTTCACGGCAAGGCTCGCCGATGCCGCAGCATTTGCCGTTGTAGGTGACGCCGGGCTTCAGCTTGTCGCATTCCCTGGGAGCGGTTGTCTTGCAGCCGGCCAGCACCGAAACGGCGATGGCGGCCAAAAGGACGTTTCTTGAAACAGTAAACATCAGACGTTCTCCTTGATGGACCATGTTTGGACACATCGCTTGGTCGCGCCTCGGGAGAAATTGGTTCACAAGAAAATTGCGATCACCGGCGGAATCTTTTTGCGAGCTTGCCTTCGCGTGAAGGCGCATCGCCGATGCCGGGGCATTTGCCATGCTATGTGGTTTTCGGATTTGATTTATCGCATT
The DNA here is from genome assembly GCF_040322895.1 of Mesorhizobium sp. M0088. NCBI lineage: Bacteria > Pseudomonadati > Pseudomonadota > Alphaproteobacteria > Hyphomicrobiales > Phyllobacteriaceae > Mesorhizobium > Mesorhizobium sp. M0088. The sequence goes on along the minus strand of NZ_JAMYUI010000005.1, from coordinate 270,743 downwards.
GTCTTGTCGGCGTTGCCTGCAACCTGCCGTGACCGATGCAGCAGAACCGTAACAGGACATTCGCAACATTGCAGGCGAGAGACGTTTTCCATGATTGATCGCGTTGGACAATTCAGGGCTTGGTCGCCTCACACTCAGAAATGGTCCAGGATCGAAGCCGGAATGGTTGGCGAAACTGCGCGCATTCCCGAGGCGGTGATCGGGTCTCCTTGCGTGCCGTCATGAGTTCACAGTCCAGAAGGGAAAAACTGTCGCCTTGGCCGAAGATACATCGCGAACTGAACCGTGTGCGCACGCAATTGCAGTCGCCGTGGTCGACATTGGGCAACGCGCTCATTTCCGCAAAGCAGAACGCTGAATACCGACGCGAACTCGGCAAGCGGATCGAAGCCGCCCGCGAGACTTACACGGCGTCGCCGATCTCGCAGATTGCCGACAGCTTCATGCTCGTCCGGATCATCGGCAATGATCTGGAACCGCGACACCGCAAGGGCCAGTCATTCGACAACGTGCTGTTCATTCTGGACAACGAACCGGTCTTCGACGCCTGCGAAAAATTCTGGATCGTCAATCGGATAGTCGACACCGACGAGGAAGCCCGGATCATCGGCCTGCTCGAAAGCCGCCGCCAGAATTTTCACACAATCCCCTTCGAACTCGATGCGTACCGGAAGATATCCTGGGACGTCGACCAGCTTGTTGCCGGCGACCTCAGATTCTCAGAGAAGGGCCGGGCGAGCGGAAAGTCCGCGCGTTACGAAACGCACATCCGCCGCAGCAAGAACCTCTATGTGATGAACAACAATGGGGCTCGCAACGCCGCGCTCGCGATTGCCCGCGGCAGGGCAAAATGGCTGATGCCCTGGGACGGGAACTGCTACCTGACAGGCTCTGCGTTCCAGCGGATACGGTCCGCGATCGAGAGAAACCCGCACCTTCCCTACGCTGTGGTGCCCATGGCGCGTATTGTCGACAATGCGCTTCTGCTGGACCAGAGCTTCCAGCCGCCGGCCGAGGAAGAGCCGCAGATCATATTTCGAGCCGATACCACGCAACTGTTCGACGAAAACTATGGCTACGGAAGGCGGCCAAAAATCGAGATGCTGTGGCGGTTGGCAGTTCCCGGCCCCTGGGATCGCTACCGCGACGACGCCTGGGATTTTCCACGCCCGGTCCGGGCAGCGGATGCCGGGCTGCTCCAGAAAGCGGGCTGGGTGGCGCGCCTGGATTCAGGACGTTCGCATCTGGAGATCGGCAAGGCCGGCTTCGTCGCGCGTCTGGTCAGCCGCGACCAGGCGATCGTCGATATGGTCGATCAATGTGACGCCAAGGCAGTCGCCGCTCGGCTTGATACCTCCCGCCTGGCTTTCTATGACGAAGACGCCCTCGCCCACGCGGTAAAGGACGGACCCATCCTGCGCTATCTCGAAACCGCGGCCGGTCAGGCACTCGCCCGCGGTCCGTTCAGCGTGCTCGACAAGACTGGCCGAGCCCCCAGCGGGGATCCCCAGGACTATTTTCACCCGGCGCCTTACTGGTGGCCCGACCCCGACAGACCCGATGGCCTGCCCTATATCAGGCTCGATGGCGAACGCGTGCCCGGCACGGCATTGTATGCAGCAGGAAGCGAAACCTACGATCGCACACGCTTACAGCGCGTCTTCGACGACACAACCGTGCTTGCGCTCGCCGCAACCGTGCTTGATGGACGTCATTACGCCGTCCACGCCGCGAGGCTCATTCGCGCATGGTTTGTCGATCCCAAGACAAGAATGAACCCGCATTTGCGCTATGCGCAGGTGCGGTCGGGCCACGACAACAATGAAGGGGCCGGCTACGGCATCATCGAGCTGAAGGATTTCTATTTCTTCCTGGATGCCGTACGCTTGATCGAGCGAACAGGAGTACTGGGCGACGAGGATCGCGAGGCGTTCAGAGCCTGGCTCGGTTCCTACTGTGAATGGCTGGACACCGCGCCGGCAGCCGCGACGGCCTTCTGCAGCAGCAGCAACCAAGGAACGTACTACGATTTGCAGCGGGCATCGATCGCCACATTTCTTGGCGACAGCGCCACCCTGGCCAAGATCAGCCTCTATGCTCGGGAGAGATTGGCGACCCAGATCGCAGCCGACGGCTCCTTGCCCAGGGAACTGTCCCGCACGCGCCCCAGGCACTACGCCATGTTTACCTTGCAAGGCTGGACGTCGCTGGCCCGTGTCCTGTCTTCGGTTGGTGACAATCTCTGGCAGCACAAGACAGCCGAGGGACTGGGACTGGTCCAGGCGCTGCACTGGCTTGTTGCGCACGAGAACAAGCGACACACCATGTCGGCCGAAACTGTCGATCCGGATCGGCTTGGGCCGCTGCTTCTCGACCTGACGCATCATGATCCCGCAGGGATGCCACCTGCCGATCTGGGAAGGGCGGCCAAGCCCATTTTTCATCCAGACGAGGCAATCGCGCCTTTTTGGCTGTGGCGAAGACGTTAGAGCAGTTCACCGTTTCACGGAAACGGCGACCCGCTCTAACTCCTTGTTTTTACGCAATTCCGGACGGAAAACCGTTTCACACTTTTCCTGGAATTGCTCTAGGGACGTCCGGCATTCCTGGCCTGTCACGTCGATGATGAGAACCACTTTCCCGAAATCAAACGCCCGCGACGGTGCAAAGGCTCTTCATTCTGGCCACCGCCAGATCGGGATCAGCGAGCAATCCGGCCTGGTCGGCAAGGCGGAACACGTCGGCATAGTGACGGATGCCGCGCGCCGACTGCATGCCGCCGACCATCGCAAAATGGTCCTGATGGCCATTCAGCCAGGCCATGAAGACGATGCCGGCCTTGTAGTACTCGGTCGGCGCCTCGAAGATTTTTCGCGATAGCGGCACGGTCGGCGCCATCAACGTGTCATAGCCGGCGCGGTCACCCTCCGCCAGTTTCGCCAGCGCTGCATTGGCGACCGGCGCAATCGCGTCGAAAATACCGAGCAGTGCGTGCGAGTGTCTTTTCTCGTCGCCGGCGATCAGTTCGGGATAATTGAAATCGTCGCCAGTGAACATGACGACGCCGTCCGGCAGACGGTTCCTCAGCGCGACCTCCTTGCCGGCATCGAGCAGCGAGATTTTTATCCCCTCCACCTTGCCAACGTGGCGTTCGATGATGGCAACCACTGTATCGAGAGCGGCCTCGAAATTCTCACTGCCCCAATAGCCCCTGAGCGCCGGATCGAACATGTCGCCCAGCCAGTGCAGGATGACCTTGCCGGATGCCTGGGACAGGATGCGGTCGTAGACGCTGACATAGTCGTCCGGCCCCTTGGCCACAGCCGCCAGTGCCCGGCTGGCCATCATGATCGCCTTGCCGCCCAAGCCTTCGATGAAAGCGAATTGCCGCTCATAGGCGGTGACCACATCGTCCAGCGTCCTGGCGGCGGCGGGCGCCAGATGGTCGGTGCCGGCACCCGAGGCGAGATCGGCGCCATCGACGGTGCGCGCCTCGGCGATCGAACGGCGGATCAATTCCTGCGCGTTTGCCCAGTCGAAACCCATGCCGCGTTGCGACGTGTCCATCGCTTCGGCAATGCGGAATCCCAGCCGCCACAGATGGTGACGGAACGCCATCGTCCTGTCCCAGTCGACCACCGGCCTGGACCACGGATCGGTCATGGCAAGCGGATCGGCAACGACGTGCGCGGCGGCATAGGCGATACGCGAAAATCGCGCGCCGATGTCAGGCTGCACCGGTTCGCCGACCAGCGTGTACCGGGTGCTGCCGCCCCCCTCACCAGGCAAGGAAATGTCCATCGATCTCTCCCTTCGCAACGCTACTAAATGGAACGTTCCAATAAATCAAGAACCTTTAAGATTCGAACTCCACGGCAGGAAGAATGCTGCATTGCAACACAAAAGCCTTATGCAGCAAGCCATTTGAGTACGCACGATCGGCATTCGAGGCGCGGGAAAAATCCCGATTGACTCACGACCGGAGCAGAGATTAGAACGTTCCAACACTTTGGGCCTGCAGTCGGGGAGGATGCATCTGGATGGCCAACCGGGCCAAGGCGACGATATTCGACATCGCCCGCGAAGCAGGCGTGTCCAAATCGACGGTATCGCTCGTGCTCCAGGGCAGCGGGCTGATCCGGCCCGAAACAGCGAGCAAAGTGCGCAAGGCGATCGAGGATGTCGGTTACGTCTACAACCGCGGCGCCGCCAATCTGCGCAAGGCGCACTCCAATGTCATCGGCATGGTCATCAACGATCTCACCAATCCTTTCTTCGCAGAGTTGGCGGTTGGGATGGAGCGGGTCTTCCAGTCGGCGGGCATCGTGCCGTTCATCGCCAACACGGCGGAAAATCCGGTGCGCCAGGAAGAAGTGCTGAAATCGCTGATGGAGCAAGGCGTCGCCGGCCTCATCGTCTCGCCGGCTCGCGGCACGACGCCGGGCGCCTTCAGGCGGATCGAGACGGCAGGTCTGCCGGTGGTCTTCGCCATGCGCCGGCTTCCCGAGAGCCGTATTCCGGTTATCGCGCCCGACAATCATCGCGGCGCCTATCTCGCCACCGCCCATCTGATCGGCAAGGGACATCGCAGGCTGGTCTTCTTCGGCGGTTCGTCCGACCTGGTGGTCTATCACGATCGGCTTGGCGGATTTCGCGAAGCCTGCGAGACGCAGGGCATCGCCGCCCGCGACGCACTGGTCGTCGAGGGCGAGACCAGCCGCAGAGGGGGTATAGGGTGTCTGGAAACCGCTCTCGCTATGGCTGAACCGCCGACCGCGGCGCTCTGCTTCAACGACGCTGTCGCCTTTGGCGCCATGCTGGCGCTGCGCAAGCGCGGGCTTGAGCCGGGAGTTGATTTCGCCATCGTCGGTTTCGACGATGTAGCCGAGGCCGAGCACTATATGCCGGCGCTGACCAGCGTCGCGGTGGACTCGGCCGGCCTCGGCGAACGCGCCGCCCATGTCATGCTGAAAATGATCCAGTCGCGCACCACGCGGGCCGAGGACCATATCGGCGCGGTCAATCTGGTCGTCAGGGAAAGCTGTGGCCCGGATCGCCGCACCCGAAACAGGACGGCCGGTTCGGGGATCATGAATTGAGCAAGGTCGTTTCGGCAGCGCAGGCAGCGGGCCTGATCAAGGACGGCATGGTCGTATCCGTGTCGTCGTCGAGCGGTCTCGGCTGTCCGGACGCGGTGCTTGCCGCGATCGGCGAACGCTTCGAGGAGGAAGGCCACCCAAAAAATATCACCACACTTCACCCGATCGCCGCCGGCGACATGTACGGCATCAAAGGCATCGACCATCTGGCCAAGCCCGGCCTGCTGAAGCGTACTTTGTGCGGCTCCTACCCGTCCGGCCCCTCCTCTTCCGAACCGCCGCAGATCTGGAAGATGATCGGCGACAATTCGGTGGCCGCCTACAACGTGCCGTCCGGCATCCTGTTCGACATGCACCGCGAAGCGGCCGCCAAGCGGCCGGGCGTGCTGACCAAGGTCGGCCTCGACACCTTCGCCGACCCGCGCCACCAGGGCTGCGCCATGAACGCCGCCGCAAGCGAGCCGATCGTTTCGGTGCAGCAGTTCGACGGCGAGGAATGGCTCTATTTCCGCTCCATCGTGCCGCAGGTCTCGATCATTCGCGCCACGTCAGCCGACGAGCGCGGCAACCTCACCTACGAGCATGAGGGCGCCTATCTCGGTGGCCTCGAACAGGCGCTCGCCGCCCGTAACAATGGCGGCATCGTTATCGCGCAGGTCAAGCGCGTCGTCGAAAACGGTACGCTGAAACCGCATGACGTGCGCGTGCCGGGCGTCCTGGTCGACCATATCGTCGTCGCGCCCGACCAGTTGCAGACGACGCTGACACCCTATGACCCGGCGATCTCCGGAGAAATCTTCCGGCCGCTGTCGAGCTTCCGCACGCCGGAGATGAACGTCCAGAAAGTGATCGCGCGCCGCGTCGCCATGGAGTTGCGCGACGGCATGGCCGTCAACATCGGCTTCGGCATTTCCGCCAATGTCCCGCGCATCCTTCTCGAGGAAGGACAGCACGGCAAGATTACCTGGGTGATCGAACAGGGCGCGGTCGGCGGCGTGCCGCTGCTCGACTTCAAATTCGGCTGTTCGTCGAACGCCGACGCCTTTATGCCCTCGCCGCACCAGTTCATCTATTTCCAGGCGGGCGGCTTCAACGCCTCGCTATTGTCCTTCCTGCAGATCGACCGCCATGGCTCGGTCAATGTCTCGAAGCTTTCGGCGCGCCCGCATGTCACGGCTGGCGCCGGCGGCTTTGTCGACATCACCGCGCGGGCGAAGAAGATCGTGTTTTCCGGCTTCTTCAACGCCGGGGCAAAACTCTCATTGGCCGATGGCGGCATCCGCATCGATCAGGAGGGCAAGGTCAAGAAGGTGGTCAACGAAGTCGAGCACATCTCGTTTTCGGGCAAGCGCGCAATCGCGCAGGGACAGGACATCACCTATGTCACCGAACGCTGCGTGATGAGGCTGACGACGAAGGGCCTGGTCGTCACAGAACTCGCACCCGGCATCGATCTGCAGCGCGATGTGCTGGCGCAGTCGGAAATTCCGTTGGGCATTGCCAAGGACCTCAAGACGACACCGGCAGCCCTCTATCAGGAGCAACCGATAGGCCTGTCGCTGAATGGCGGCGCCTCGCTTGGAGGCGCGCATGGCTGAGCACCTCGTCACCTTTGAAACCGACGGCGCCATCGGCGTCGTCACGCTGCGCCGGCCGGAGAAATTCAACGCGCTGGACATTCCGATGCTGCGCGCGCTGGAGACGGCGCTCGACGCGGCCGAGATGGCCGAGGGCGTCCGCGTCGTGCTGCTGCGTGGCGAAGGCAAGGGATTTTGCGCCGGTGGCGATGTCGAGGCCTGGGCGCGGATGAGTGCCGCCGATTTCCAGGTGCAATGGGTACGCTACGGCCACCGCGTCTTCGACCGGCTGGCGCGGCTCAGGCAGCCGACCATCGCCGTTTTGTCGGGCCATGCACTGGGCGGCGGGCTAGAGCTGGCAGTGGCTTGTGATTTTCGCGTGGCGGAAACACAGGTGAAACTGGGCTTCCCCGAAACCTCGATCGGTGTCGTACCCGGCTGGTCAGGCACGCAACGCGCCGTGCGCCGCTTCGGCACGCAGACGGTGCGTCGCATGGCGCTCGGCGGCGAGATCTTTCTCGCCCCCGAGGCACTCGCTCTGGGCATCGTCGACCGGGTGGTCGCGACTGGCAAGGCATACGACGAAGCAAGGGCGTGGGCGGAAAAGATCGCCGAGCGCGGCCCGCTGGCGACCGAGGCCGCCAAGCTGATGATCGCGATCGCCGAAGGCGAGGAAAGTGCCGCCGCCGCCGAAGCGCTGGCCAGCGGCTTCATAGCCCTGACCGGAGATCTCAAGGCCGGCGTCGACGCCTTCAAGGCCAAGCAGAAGCCGGCCTTTTCGAGATCCTAGAGGAAACAGATGAACGCACCCCTCAAGATCGCCATGCCGGCCGAGGCGTCCGCGGCGCCGAAAGCGTACAGGCTGCTGATCGACGGCAAGCATGTCGATGCCCGCGACGGCCGCATGATTGCTCGAAATAGCCCCGGCCACGACTTCACCGTCTCGCACTACGCACAGGCCGGCGAGGCCGAAGTGGAAGCCGCTGTGCAGGCCGCCCACAAGGCGTTCGAGACCGGTCCATGGCCGCGCATGAAGGCAGCTGAGCGGGCCGCGATCCTGCTCAAGGCGGCTGACCTGATCGAGGGCCGGCTGGAAGACATCGCCCGGCTCGATGCACTGGAATCCGGCAAGCCGATCGCCCAGGCGCGCGGCGAGATCGGCGGCGCCGTCGACATCTGGCGCTATGCCGCCTCGCTTGCCCGCACGCTGCATGGTGAATCCTACGCCAATCTCGGCGATGCCATGCTGGGCGTCGTCCTGCGCGAGCCGATCGGCGTCGTCTCGATCATCACCCCATGGAATTTCCCGTTCCTGATCGTCAGCCAGAAACTGCCCTTCGCGCTCGCCGCCGGCTGCACGGCGGTGGTCAAGCCGAGCGAAATGACCTCGGCCTCGACCTTCGTGCTCGGCGATATCCTGATGCAGGCCGGCCTGCCCGACGGCGTCGTCAATATCCTGGCCGGGCTTGGCGCCGATGTCGGTGCGCCGATGGTCAGCCACCCGCTGGTCGAGATGGTCTCGTTCACCGGCTCCACCCGCGTCGGCAAGATGACGATGGCGTCCGCCGCGCAGTCGCTGAAGAAAGTCTCGATGGAGCTCGGCGGCAAGAACGGCCAGATCGTCTTCCCGGACGCCGACCTCGAAGCGGCCGCCGATGCGGCGGTGTTCGGCGGCTTCTTCAATGCCGGCGAGTGCTGCAATGCCGGGAGCCGGCTGATCGTTCATGAGGCGATCGCCGACGATTTTCTCAGCACCGTCAAGGCGCTTGCCGCCAGGGTCACGGTCGGCGATCCGCTCGATGACCAAACCAAGGTCGGCGCGATGATCTCGTCCGACCATCTGAAGAAGGTGGCCGGCTATGTTTCTGCCGCTGAAGGCGACGGCAGCCAGGTTTACAGCGGAGGCAAGCAATTGGCCTCCAATGTCGGCCAATACCTCGATCCCACCATCATCCGCGGCGTCACCGAGGAGATGGCCACAGCGCGCGAGGAAGTGTTCGGACCGGTGCTCTCGGTGCTGACTTTTGAATCGATTGAAAAGGCGTTGCACATCGCCAACAACACGCCCTATGGTTTGTCGGCGGGCGTGTGGAGCGCCAGCATCGACACTTGCATGTCGGTCGCGCGTGGAGTGCGTTCGGGAACCGTTTGGGTGAACACATTCATGGAAGGTTATCCCGAGCTGCCTTTCGGAGGCTACAAGCAGTCCGGTCTCGGACGCGAACTCGGCAAACGCGCCGTCGAGGACTATACCGAGGAAAAGACAATCCAGTTTCATCGCGGCCTGCGCACCGGGTGGTGGGTCGGCTGAGTTGAGAAGAACCCGGTGGGCTTCACCGGTCGTGTAATGCAACAAGGGAGGTAGTACATGTTGCGCAAACTGCTTATCGGAACCGCTCTCGCATCCGGCCTGGCTTTCGCGGCCCACGCCGAGGACGTCAAGGAAGTGCAGATGCTGCATTGGTGGACGTCGGGCGGCGAAGCGGCTGCTCTCAACGTCCTTAAGGGCGACCTGGCCAAGGAAGGCTATGCCTGGAAGGACGTGCCGGTGGCCGGCGGCGGCGGCGATGCCGCCATGACCGCGCTGAAGGCGATGGTCGCGGCCGGCAATTATCCGACCGCCTCGCAGATGCTCGGCTATACCGTGCTCGACTACGCCGCTGCCGGCGTCATGGGCGACCTGACCGAAACGGCGAAGAAGGAAGGCTGGGACAAGTCCGTTCCGGCAGCCCTGCAGAAGTTTTCGGTCTATGACGGCAAGTGGGTCGCGGCGCCGGTCAACGTTCACTCGGTCAACTGGCTGTGGATCAACAAGGCCGTCCTGGACAAGATCGGCGGCACCGAGCCGAAGACCTTCGACGACTTCGTTGCCCTGCTCGACAAGGCCAAGGCGGCAGGGGTGATCCCGCTCGCTCTCGGCGGCCAGAACTGGCAGGAAGCCACCATGTTCGACTCGGTCGTGCTGTCGACCGGCGGACCTGAGTTCTACAAGAAGGCCTTCAACGACCTCGATGACGCATCCCTGAAGTCCGACACGATGAAGAAGTCGTTCGACAATTTGGCCAAGCTCGTCACCTATGTCGACCCCAACTTCTCCGGCCGCGACTGGAACCTTGCCACCGCCATGGTCATCAAGGGCGATGCCCTGGTGCAGGTCATGGGCGATTGGGCCAAGGGCGAGTTCAACGCCGCCAAGAAAACGCCGGGCACCGACTTCCTGTGCTATCGCTTCCCGGGCACCGACGGCTCGGTGATCTACAACTCCGACATGTTCGGCATGTTCAACGTTCCGGATGACCGCAAGGCCGCCCAGGTCGCGCTGGCCACCGCCACCCTGTCGAAGAGCTTCCAGTCGGCCTTCAACGTCGTCAAGGGTTCGGTCCCGGCCCGTACCGACGTTCCGGATACCGACTTCGACGCTTGCGGCAAGAAGGGCATCGCCGACCTGAAGGCAGCCAACGAAGGCGGCACGCTGTTCGGCTCGCTGGCCCAGGGCTATGGCGCGCCCCCGGCGGTCGCCAATGCCTATAAGGATGTCGTCTCCAAATTCGTCCATGGTCAGATCAAGACCTCGGACGAAGCCGTGACCGAGCTGGTCAAGGCGATCGACGACGCCAAGTAAGCGCCACGCCAAAAATGCCTTCCCCGCTCCAGCGGGGAAGGCCCAGATCCGCGAACTTAGATCCGCGAAGCTGGTTGGCCGCGAGTCGACGGGAGGAGCCCCATGAGCACGGTAGCGACAAGCCAGATCAAGCTGACGCCGGAGCATGCGCGGCCACGCGCCTCGGTGCGCTCACGCCTGCAGGACGCATTGCCGAAGATCGTGCTGGCGCCGAGCTTCGCCATCACCATCGTCTTCGTCTACGGCTTCATCCTGTGGACGATCTATCTGTCCTTCACCAATTCCAAGACCTTCCCGTCCTATGTCCTGACCGGCTCGCGCGCCTATCAGCGGCTGTGGGGCTGGACCTTCGACACCGACCCGCCGTCGAGCTGGTACACGTCGATCACCAATATGGGTATTTTCGGTTTCCTCTACATCGCAATCTGCCTGGCGCTCGGCCTGTTCCTGGCCATCCTGCTCGACCAGAAGATCCGCGGCGAAGGCGTGCTGAGGCCGATCTATCTCTACCCGATGGCGCTGTCCTTCATCGTCACCGGCGTCGCCTGGAAATGGTTCCTCGATCCCGGCCTCGGCCTCGAGCAGACCTTGCATCAATGGGGCTGGACGAGCTTCCATTTCGACTGGATCAAGAACAAGGATTTCGTCATCTACACGGTGGTCATTGCCGGCGTCTGGCAGGCCTCCGGCTTCATCATGGCGATGTTCCTGGCCGGCCTGCGCGGCATCGACGGCGAGATCATGAAGGCGGCGCAGATCGACGGCGCCACCACCTTCCAGCTCTATCGCCGCATCGTCATCCCGCTGCTGCGGCCGATCTTCCTGTCGGCCTTCATCGTACTCGCGCATCTCGCCATCAAATCCTACGATCTGGTCGTGGCGCTGACCAGCGGCGGCCCCGGCGGCTCGGCCTGGCTGCCCTCCAACTTCATGTATGAGTACACGTTCAAGCGCAACGAAATGGCCGTCGGCTCGGCCAGTGCGGTGATCATGCTGATGACCATCGTCGCAATCATCGTGCCCTATCTCTATTCGGAACTGCGGGAGAAGCCGCGATGAGCGCCGTCACCACTCCCGCCCGCCAGGCCTCTGGCGGCGTCAACGTCAAGGTTATCAACCGCATCGTCATCTACGGGCTGCTGGCGCTGTTTGCGCTATTTTATCTGATGCCGCTGTTCGTCATGCTGGTGACCTCGTTCAAGACCATGGACGAGATCCAGAACGGCAACATGCTGGCGCTGCCCAGGGCACCGACCTTCGATCCCTGGCTGAAGGCCTGGGGCGAGACCTGCGTCGGCCTCACCTGCGCCGGCATCAAGGGCTATTTCTGGAACTCCATCAAGATGGTGGTCCCGGCCGTGCTGATCTCGACGATGCTCGGCGCGCTCAACGGCTACGTGCTGACCAAATGGCGTTTTCGCGGGGCAACGCTGGTGTTCGGGCTGATGCTGTTCGCCTGCTTCATCCCGTTCCAGTCGGTGCTGCTGCCGATGGCGACCATCCTCGGCAGCCTTGGCCGCTTCGGCGTCACGCTGCAGAATGCGACGGGAACCAGCTTTGGCCTCGGCAACCCGACGGTCAACCTCGTCTTCGTCCACGTCGTCTACGGCATCGGCTTCACCACGCTGTTTTTCCGCAACTACTACGAGGCGTTCCCGACCGAACTGGTCAAGGCGGCACAGGTCGACGGCGCATCCTTCTTCCAGATCTTCCGCCGCATCATGCTGCCGAACTCGATGCCGATCTTCGTCGTCACCGTCATCTATCAGTTCACCAACATCTGGAACGACTTCCTGTTCGCCTCGGCCTACGCCGGCACCGGCGACGCAATGCCGATGACGGTGGCGCTCAACAACGTCGTCAACACCTCGACCGGCGTCGTCGAATACAACGTCAACATGGCCGCCGCGATGATCGCGGCACTGCCCACCCTTCTCGTCTATGTGCTCGCCGGCCGCTACTTCGTGCGTGGTCTCATGGCTGGCGCCGTCAAAGGATGATCTGATGGCTTTTCTGGAAATTGATGGTCTGAGAAAGCGCTTCGGCCAGGTCGAGATCCTGAAGGGGATCGATGTCGAGCTCGAGAAAGGCGGCTTCCTGGTACTGGTCGGCCCGTCCGGCTGCGGCAAGTCGACCTTGCTCAACACCATCGCCGGCCTGGAGACGATCACCTCGGGCGAAATCCGTGTCGACGGCCGCACCATCAACGATCTGCACCCCTCCAAGCGCGACATCGCCATGGTGTTCCAGAGCTACGCGCTCTACCCCAACATGACGGTGGCCGGAAACATCTCCTTCGGCATGGAGATGCGCGGCGTGCCGGCGGCGGAGCGCCAGAAGGCGATCGACAAGGTGGCCAAGGTGCTGCAGATCGGTCACCTGCTGCAGCGCAAGCCGAGCCAACTATCCGGCGGCCAGCGCCAGCGCGTCGCCATGGGCCGGGCGCTGGTGCGCGACCCCAAACTGTTCCTTTTCGACGAGCCGCTGTCCAACCTCGACGCCAAGCTGCGCGTCGACATGCGCATCGAAATCAAGCGCCTGCATGCCACCACCGGCACCACCATCGTCTACGTCACCCACGACCAGATCGAGGCGATGACGCTGGCCACCAAGATCGCCGTCATGCGCGATGGCGAGGTGCAGCAGTTCGGCACCCCGGCTGAAATCTACAACAATCCGACCAACCTCTTCGTCGCCGACTTCATGGGCTCGCCGGCGATGAACCTGATCCCGGCGACGATCGGCACGTCAGGCAACGCGCTGTCCGTCGTGCTGCAGCGCGAAACACGAGAGCCGATCTCGCTGCCGATGGCCAATGCACCGGCCGGCCTGTCGGCATTCCAGGGCAAGCCGATCATCTTCGGTGTCCGCCCCGAAGCCCTGACCGATCCGGAAGGTGCCGAGCGCAACGCTTCGCACATCGCCACCGCCGACTGTCACATCGAGGTCGTCGAACCGGCCGGCTCGGACACTTTCGCCGTCACCAATCTCGGCGGCAAGGGCGTGGTGGCGCGGCTGCGCGCCGACGCCAACATCCAGCCGGGCACCAACACCCCGCTTGCCTTCAACCTGACCAAGGCGGTGTTCTTCGACCCGGCGACCGAGACCCGTATTCGCTAATGTATGTCGCCCAAAAGTGGATCCGGTTTTGGGGCAACGACATGCATCAAAACAAAAAACTAAAGCGCGTCGGGACGCGATTTAGGCCATGACAAATCCGGACATCGTCATCATCGGCTCCGGCATCGGCGGCGCTACGATCGCTTCCGGCCTTGCCGGCAGCGGCGCCTCGATCCTGATGCTGGAGCGCGGCGAGCCGTTGCCGGCGACGCCGCACGCGCGCGACACGCGCTCGATCTTCGTCGACGGCCATTACAGGCCGAAGGAGATGTGGCGTGAGGCCGGCGGCGCCGCCTTCAACCCCGGCAATTATTACTATGTCGGCGGCAATTCGAAGTTCTACGGCGCGGTGCTGATCCGCTACCGCAAGGAGGACTTTGCGGCCATGGAGCATTTCGGCGGAGTCTCTCCGGCATGGCCGTTCACCTATGACGAATTCGAGCCCTGGTATTCGAAAGCCGAACAGCTGTTTCGCGTGCGCGGTGCACTGGGCGAGGATCCGACCGAGCCGTTCCATTCGGTCCCCTACGCTTACAAGCCGGTGCCCGACGAGGCACCGATCGCCCGCGCCCGCGCCGAGCTGAAGGGCCTCGGCCTGCATCCAGCCTCGCTGCCGCTCGGCGTCGACATCGACACCTGGCTGAAAGAGGGCAAGACCGGCTGGGATGCTTTTCCCAACACCGGCCAGGGCAAGGTCGACGCGCAGACGGGTCCGCTGACGGCTGCGCTGACCGACCAGAACATCAAGCTCGAGACCGGCGCTTACGTCGAATATCTCGAAGCCTCGCCAGACGGCACGACGATATCAGCCATTCACTACCGGCAGAATGGCGAGCTGAAGAAAGTATCGCCGAAGCTGGTCATCCTCTCGGCCGGCGCGGTCAACTCCGCCGTCATCCTGCTGCGCTCGCCCACATCGGATGGCAAAGGCCTAGCCAACCGCTCCGACCAGGTCGGCCGCAATTTCATGAACCACAATTCAAGCGCCATGCTGGCGATCGACCCGCGCCGCCGCAACGATGCCGTCTATCAGAAGACCTTGATGCTGAACGACTATTACCTGTCCGACGGCAAGGGCGGCAAGCCGCTGGGGAACGTCCAGTTGCTCGGCAAGATCGACGGCAACATGCTGCGGGCCAATGTCAAATACACGCCGGGATTCGCGCTCGATTTCATGGCCGGCCACGCCGTCGACTGGTACCTGATGTGCGAGGATCTGCCCGATCCTGAAAGCCGCATCATGGTCGACGGCAAGGACATCGTCATGCAATGGCGGCGCTCCAACATGCGGTCGCTCGACGGGCTGACCAAGGTGATGCGCGAGAACTTCCGCGCCTGCGGCTATCCCATCGTTCTCTCACGCCCCTTCGACAAGCGCACGCCGTCGCACCAGTGCGGCACGATAAAGATGGGCGACGATCCGGCGACCGCGCCGCTCGACCCTTTCTGCCGCTCCTTCGACCACCGGAACCTCTTCGTCGTCGATGGAAGCTTCTTGCCCAATTCGGCCGCCGTGAACCCGGCGCTGTCGATCGCCGCCCAGGCATTGCGCGTTGCCGATCACATCCGCAAGGTGGAGCTTACGGCATGACCGGTTTGCGCCGCCCCTCATCCGCCTGCCGGCACCTTCTCCCCGTAAACGGGGAGAAGAAAGCTGGTCGCAACCTCGGCGATCCTTTGGCGATTGGCGAGAACGGCGGCGCGAGCGTCCTTCTCCCCGTCACTATACGGGGGGTTGAGGAGTGGTCCGCGCAGCGGACGAAAAGCCAACTGCTTGGCTTTTCGAACGACGAACGCTCCGGCAGGGCGATGAGGGGCGGCGCTGACATCCGCAAGGCTAGCTTCCAATGACCCGCCCCTCCGCCATCGTCACCGGCGGCGCGCGGGGCATTGGCCTTGCCTGTGCCCAGGCGCTGGCGGATGGCGGCTACGATATTCTGGTCGCCGACCTTGCCGAAACAGCCGCTGACGGACTTGCCGCCGACATCACCAAGCGTGGCGCGAAATTTGCCTACATCCAGTGCGACATCGCCGATCTCGCCAGCCACACCGCACTTGTCGATGCCGCGATGCGCGCCTTCGACCGTATCGATTGCTTGGTCAACAATGCCGGCGTCGGCGCCGTGGTGCGCGGTGACCTCTTGGACCTCAAGCCGGAGAATTTCGACCGCACGCTCGGCATCAATCTGCGCGGCACCGTGTTCCTCAGCCAAGCCGTGGCCAAGGCGATGCTGGCTGCGCCAGGCGATCACCAGAGGTCGATCATCACCATCACCTCGGTCAGCGCCGAAATGGCATCGCCGGAGCGGCCGGACTATTGCATCTCGAAAGCCGGCCTTTCAATGTGGGTGAAGAACCTGGCGCTTAGGCTTGCGCCCGAAAATATCGGCGTGTTCGAGGTCCGGCCAGGCATCATCCGCACCGATATGACATCAGGCGTGACCGCCAAATATGACGCCCTCATCGACGGCGGTCTGGTGCCGGCAAAGCGCTGGGGCGAAGCATCGGACATCGGCGCGGTGGTGGCAACACTCGCTGGCGGAAAACTCGGCTTTTCGACCGGCTCGATCATCAATGTCGACGGTGCGCTCTCCGTGCCGCGGCTGTAAGTGGACAGTGTCATGACCGACTACATCATCGTGGGCGCCGGTCCGGCCGGCTGCGTTCTGGCCAACCGGCTGAGCGAGAATCCGGCAAATTCGGTCCTGCTGCTGGAGGCTGGCGGTAAGGACTGGCATCCCTACATCCACATGCCGGCAGGCTTCGCCAAGATGACCAAAGGCATCGCCTCCTGGGGCTGGTCGACCGTGCCGCAGAAGCACATGAAGGATCGCGTCTTCTGGTACACGCAGGCCAAGGTTGTCGGCGGCGGCTCGTCCATCAACGCCCAGATCTATACACGCGGCAACGCCCGCGACTACGACGCCTGGGAGAAGGAAGAGGGCCTCGCCGGCTGGGGCTATCGCGATGTGTTGCCCTATTTCAAACGCGCTGAGAACAACCAGCGCTACGCCAACGATTTTCACGGCGACCAGGGGCCGCTCGGCGTCTCGAACCCGATTGCGCCGTTGCCGATCTGCGAAGCCTATTTCCGTGCCGGCCAGGAGATGGGCATCCCCTTCAACCCGGACTTCAACGGCGCTGCCCAAGAAGGCGTCGGCTACTACCAGCTGACCCAGAAGGATGCCCGGCGCTCGTCCGCTTCAGTCGCCTATTTGAAGCCGATCCGCGCCCGCAAGAACCTGACCGTCCGAACCGATGTGCTGGTGACGCGCATCGTCGTCGAGAAGGGCCGCGCCATCGGCGTCGAATTGGTCGACAGGCCAGGCGGCGAGAAGAAAATCCTGCACGCCGAGCGCGAGGTGATCGTCTCGTCCGGCGCCATCGGCTCGCCGAAACTCCTGATGCAGTCGGGCATCGGCCCCGCGGACCATCTGAAGTCGGTCGGCATCACACCGGTGCACGACCTGCCCGGCGTCGGCTCCAACATGCAGGACCATCTCGATCTGTTCGTCATCGCCGAATGCACCGGCGATCACACCTATGACAACTACGCCAAGCTGCACCGCACGGCATGGGCCGGCCTGCAATATCTGCTGCTGAAGAAGGGGCCGGTGGCCTCCAGCCTGTTCGAGACCGGCGGCTTCTGGTACGCCGACCCGACAGCCGCCTCGCCCGACATCCAGTTTCATCTCGGCTTGGGCTCCGGCATCGAAGCCGGCGTCGAGAAGCTGAAAAACCCCGGCGTCACCCTGAACTCGGCTTTCCTGCGGCCGCGCTCGCGCGGCACGGTGCGGCTGAAGAGCGCCGACCCGGCCGACCACCCGCTGATTGATCCGAACTACTGGTCCGATCCCTATGACCGCGCCATGTCGATCAAGGGGCTGCGGCTGGCCCGCGAGATCATGCGGCAGAAGGCGCTTGCCCCTTACGTGCTGCGCGAGGTGCTGCCCGGCCCGTCACTCGCCAGCGACGACGAGCTGTTCGACTATGCCTGCCGCAGTTCCAAGACCGACCACCATCCGGTCGGCACCTGCCGCATGGGCCATGACGAGATGGCTGTCGTGACGCCGGATCTGCGGCTGCGCGGCATCGAGGGCCTGCGCGTCTGCGACGCCTCGGTGATGCCGCGCGTGCCTTCATCCAACACCAATGCACCGACCATCATGGTCGGTGAAAAGGGCGCCGACCTGGTCCTTGGCCGCGAGCCGCTGCCGCCAGCGGTGTTTTCCGGAAACCGGGCTGCTTAGCCACTGAGAGGTAAGACATGATCAGGCACTGTGTTTTCGCCAAGTTTCGCAACGATGTTGCCGCCGCCGAGCGCATGGCGATCCATTCCGATCTCGAGGCGCTTCGACAGGTGATCGACGGCATGGACGCCGTAAAATTCAGCGCCAATGTCAGCCCGGAGCCGTTCGCACGCGGCTTCACCCACGGCTTCACCATCGATTTCCGCGATGCTGCCGCGCGCGATGCCTATCTTGTGCATGAAGCGCACCAGCGCGCCGGCACGCGCCTGGTTGCTGCCCTGGAAGGCGGCACGGACGGACTGCTGGTGTTTGATCTCGAAATCTAGACCTCACCCTCAAGCCACGATCGAGTTCATCGACAGATGGCACCGCTCGCTCTCATCGCACCTTCCGCCATTCCAGCGGGCGTTCGATCAAATGAGCCGCGCGAAAACGTGACCACCGGTCTTCCCTGAACTGGCCGATAATTCCCCCATCGATGATGATGGAGGAAGATTTGCCCCTTAATTCGCAGCAGAAGAAGACCGTCCTCGCCTCATTCCTGGGCTGGA
This sequence comes from Mesorhizobium sp. M0088, assembly GCF_040322895.1. Classification (NCBI taxonomy): domain Bacteria; kingdom Pseudomonadati; phylum Pseudomonadota; class Alphaproteobacteria; order Hyphomicrobiales; family Phyllobacteriaceae; genus Mesorhizobium; species Mesorhizobium sp. M0088. The sequence continues at coordinate 252,524 of NZ_JAMYUI010000005.1, read as the reverse complement.
CGCTCGATGCTTTCGATTTCTTCCTTCTGACATTCCTGCTCACCGATATCGCGACCGAATTCCACGCCGACGTGCCCGCAGTCTCCAAGGCGCTGTTCCTGACCTTGGCGACACGCTTCATCGGCGCGTTCTTCTTCGGCATGCTTGCCGACAAAATGGGCGCAAGCCCATCCTCATGCTCAACATCGTCAGCTATTCGGTGATCGGCGCGCTGGCGGCCTTCTCACCCAATCTCGGCATATTCCTCGCCCTGCGTGCTTTGTTCGGCATCGCCATGGGCGGCGAATGGGGGCTGGGCAGTTCGCTGGCCATGGAATCCATTCCGCCGAGCGCACGCGGCATGGTTTCCGGCATCCTGCAATGCGGCTATCCGGCCGGCTATCTGCTGGCGGCGGTGGTCTATGGCCTGCTCTATCAGCAGACGATCGGCGGCTACACGATCGGCTGGCGTGCCATGTTCCTGCTCAGCTTCGTGCCGGCGCTGATCGTGCTCTTCATCCGCTCGCATGTGCCGGAATCGCCGGCCTTCGTCGAAGCGCAGAAGACCGCGAGACCGGGCATGTGGGAAACGCTGCAGAAGCACTGGGGCGTCGCGCTCTATGCCGTCGTCCTGATGATGTTCTTCAATTTCTTCAGTCATGGCACGCAGGACCTCTACCCTACCTTCCTGAAGAAGCAGCACGGCTTCGATCCGCATACGGTGAGCTGGATCACCATCGTCGCCAATATCGGCGCCATCGTCGGCGGCCTGGCTTTCGGCGCGCTGTCGGAGAAGATCGGCCGCGTCAACGCCATCACGCTGGCATGCCTGATCGCCTTGCCATCCATCCCGCTATGGGCCTACTCGACCACGCCGTTCATGCTCGCCATCGGCGCCTTCGTCATGCAGGTCGCGGTCCAGGGTGCCTGGGGCGTCATCCCCGTGCACCTCAACGAGCTTTCGCCCGGCGCGGTGCGGGCGACCTTGCCCGGCTTTATCTATCAGGCGGGCAATCTCGCCGCGTCCTATGGCGGCCCCTATCAAGCAGGAATCGCTGAAAGCGCCGGAGGCAGCTATGGCTATGCGCTGGCGCTGTTCGCAGGCGTGGTCGCCGTCTGCATCATCGTCGTCATCCGTTTCAGCCCGGAGAAGCGCGGCCAGGTGATGACGGTTCTGGGCTGAAGGCTCAACTGAGCCTGAGCGCGACGACACCCGCAACGATGCTGAGTGCGGCGGCACCGCGCCAGCCCGTCATCTTTTCACCGAGCGCAAAAACGGAGATCATCATGGCGAACAGGATCGAGGTTTCGCGCAGCGAAGCCACCGAAGCGATCGGTGCTTTGGTCATCGCCCACATGACGATCCAGTAGGCGGCGCCGCTGAGCACGCCGGTGAACAGCCCTGCCTTCCAGTCGCGCGCCAGCACCGGCAGCGCCTTCGGCCCGCGGAAGATGAGGCACAGCACCAACGCGCCAAAAGCATCGCAGATGAACAGCCAGGCGGCATAGCTCTGCGCGGTTGCCGCCAGCCGCGCGCCGCTGCCGTCCGACAGCGTGTAGCTGGCAATGAAGATGGAAGTGCCGAGCGCAAAACCGACCGCGCGCAGGTTGAGTTTTTCCAGATGCGCGCCGCCACGAAACGACATCACCAGCGTGCCGGCCGACAACAGGAAGATACCGAGCATGGCGAACGGGCCGGGAATCTCGGCAACGACGAACATGCCGCCGAAGGCTGAGAGCAGAGGTGCGGTGCCGCGCGCCAGCGGATAGGTCTGGGCGAAATCGCCGGCCTTGTAGGCGCCGATCAGGAAGGTCCGGTAGCCCATGTGGAAAACGACGGAGGCGATGATGTAGGGCCACACCTCCGCCTTCGGCACTTCGACGAAGGGCAGCACCACGAGTGCCGCCGCGCCCATGCCTAATGTCATCAGCGTGATCGACAGGAAGCGGTCGAGATGAACCTTGACCAGCGCATTCCAGATCGCGTGCATGGCAGCGGCGGCAAGCACTGCGAAGAAGACGAAAAGCGTCATGTGGCGATGCCGGGCGTTTCCAGGTCGATGTCGGCCCGCAGAGGGAAATGATCCGACGCAACCTCGCCGATGTCGGCACTGATCGAGCGCACGCGCCCGGCCAACATACCGCCGACGAAGCAATGGTCGAGCCGGCGTTTTGCCAGTCTGCCGTCGATGGTCTTCACATGGGTGTGGAAATCCGGAACCGGCTCCCCGGCAACGGCGGCGGCATCGACGAAACCGCTGAGATAGGCGGCACCTCGATGGTAGGGCGTGCTGCCGACGATGCGGCGATACTCGGCGCTGTCCGGCTCCATGTTGAAATCACCCATCCAGATCGCCGCCAGCGGGTTTTCCGGCTCCGCTTCGCCGCTGGTCCAATTGCGCGTGGGCTCGTCGTCGACGCCGCTCCACGGTCCGCCATCGGACGGTGCCCGGCGATGCTCGGCCATGAGGTAGTCGATCTGCTCCAGCCGCTCCTCGGCCGCGATGTGGGCGAGATGCAGCGACAACACCCGCACCGGCCCTGCCGGGGTGCGGATCATGCATTCAAGCGCGGCGTTGCGGGTGTTGAGCGGCCGCTGCGTGCGGCGCATCGGCAGCGCATGCAGCCGCGACCAGACGATCGGAAGTTTCGACAGCAGCATGGTGCCAAACTGGCGGCGCCGATTGACCAGACGGCCGTCGCGCCTTTCGCTGGCATCCATGTCGAAGGCCGGGCCGTAGACCCAGTGATGTTCGGGCAGCAGACGCGAAAGCAGTTCCGGCTGGTCGTCGAAATTGCTGCGCTGCCAGTGCCGCTCGACCTCTTGCAGCGCAATGATGTCGGCGCCGGCAACGATGCGCGCGGCGCGCGAAAGATCGTAGCGGCCGTCGCCGCCGAACCCGTACTGGATGTTGTAGCTGACCAGCTTCATTGCTTATCCGGCTCAATTTCGTGTTGGCAGTAACGGTTCGATGCCACGGTGGCAATGTGCAGGAGAATGGACGTGGCTTGGACCAGCCTTGCCCTTCACCGGGATCATGCACCGATCCCGAAGCACTTCGATATCTTCCGTGCGCCGGAAAACGGCGTGCGATGCCTTATGTATTCAGCGGCTGGAAACGGCCGGGTGGCGACGCCGCCAGTTCGGTCCAGTCGATCTCTTCCTCAAGGCGATGATAGGCTTCGTCGCCAATCGTCCCGTTGCGGCGCAATTCCTCCAGCGCGTCGCGCTGGCTCTTGATCGCATAAAGACGCAAGCGGTCATATTCGGTCGCCGCCTGGGCATCATCGGGATTCTTGGCAATCTTGCGTTGAGCGGCATATTGCTCGCGCACCGCGGCCGCCGCGTCCGATGTCTTGCCGCTCAATATGTCGAGCGCGGCCTGCATGACCACGACGCGCGCCTGCGCAACCTCGCGGTCGACGGTTTCGTCAGGGTCGAGGTTCAGCAGGCGCAGCAGCGGCTTCAGGCTCATGCCTTGCAGCACCAGTGTGCCGAGCACGACCGTGAAAGCAGCGAGCACGATCGGGTCGCGGGCCGGGAATTCAGCCGGCAGGGCGAATGCCGCCGCAAGCGTCACCAAACCGCGCATCCCGCACCAGCCGATCAGCACGCCGCCACGAAACGACGGAGCGTCACGCTGACGATCAGCCACGCCGAAACGGCCAAACCACCTGATGATCGCGCCGCACCCCAGCACCCAGATGAGGCGTGAGACGATGACGATGGCAAGCACTGTCCCGGCCAGGACGAACGCATCGGTCTGCCCCTGCCCGGCAAGCCTGCCGACGATCGTACGCGCCTGCAGGCCCATCAGCACGAAAGCCAGAACATTGAGCACGAAGACCGCCGTCTCCCAGACCGAATAGGAGCTGATGCGGTTTCTGGCCGGCATGCGGCGCGGCGCGGTGCGGGCGATCGTCATGGCATAGACGACTATGGTGATGATGGCCGATAGTCCGATCCTGTCGGCCAGGATCCAGACCCCGAATGTGCCGGCAAATTGCACCACAGTGCCGCTCGCCGGGTCCTCGATCCGGCCCAGCGTCATCAGAGACACCCGGCCAAGCAGGTAGCCGGCGGCAAGGCTGCCGAGCGTGGACAGCAGGATCATCGGAACGGCGCTGCTCAGCAGAATGGAACCTGCTGCCGCCGAAATCGCCATGCGGTAGATCAGCAAGGCGGTGGCGTCGTTGAGCAGGCTCTCGCCTTGCAGAATGGCAGTGATGCGGTGCGGCACCTTGAACTGGCCAAGCACGGCCGATGCCGCAACCGCATCGGGCGGCGCCACGATGGCGCCAAGCGCTATGGCCGCGGCGATCGGCAGGCCTGCCATCGCCCAGCCGGCAAGTGCGACCGTCACTGTCGTGAAAAGGACGGCGCCAAGCGCCAGCAGCACAAGCGGCACCCTGTAGCGGTTGAGATCGCGCAGCGAGGTATCATAGGCGGCATCGAGCAGAACCGGCGCGATGAACAGGGCAAGCGCCAGTTCCGGGTCGATCTCGACGGTCGGCACGCCAGGCACGAAGGCGATGCCCACCCCGGCCAAAGCCAGCAGGGACGGATAAGGAGTCTCAAGCCGCCGCGACAGCGCGGTCAGCGCGACAGCGATCAAAAGCAGGACAAGGGTGAGTTCGAAAAGAGCCATGGGCTGTTACTTCAGTGAGACGGGATTGCCGGCGCAGATATACCTGCAGGATGGGGTCGATTGGCCATCAAACTCAAGCCCTCTGGCAGTACGCCTTAAACAGCCTCTTGCCGTACAAGAATGGCATGATCCTCATCGGCCAGTATGACTCGCCTTTCGTCCGCCGCGTCGGAATCGCGCTGACCTTGTATGGCATTGCCTACGAACATCGTTCCTGGTCGGCCTTCGGCGATGCCGACAAGATTCGGCCCTACAATGTGCCGATACTGGGGCTCGACACAATGGCGAGGTGCTGATCGAGAGCCATTTGATGCTCGACTACCTCGACAGCCTGGTTCCGGCCGACCGACGGGTGTTTCCGGCGACCGAACCGGCGCGCCATCAGGCGCTGAAGGTCTCGGCCCTTGCGACCGGGCTGGGCGACAAGGCGATCAGCCTGTTCTACGAATTGCGACTGCACGAGAAAGTCTCGAACCTCTGGATCGGGCGCTGCCGTACACAGATCGAAGCTGTTCTGGCTGTGCTGGAGGCCGATCGTCAGGAGGGGCCGACACCATACTGGTTCGACGGCCGCATCGGTCACGCCGACATCGCGGTTGCCGCGGCGCTCCGCTTCATCGACGAGGCCCATCCGGGCTGGTTTCGCTGACGGGCTTTCCGGCTCTGGAAGCCCACTCCACACGGATGGAAGCCCTGCCGGTATTCCAGGCGATTTCGAAGCCCTTCATCGCGCCAGCTTGAGGCCAGGCCAGCATAACAATCAGCCTTGACCTATGAAAACCAACGGTCGTTTATTACTGATCGCCAAAGTCATGTCGCAACAATTGGCTGATCGAGGACCTCCCATGCTGAGATTGTCCGCAACGCTGTTCACATTGATACTGCTCTCGCCGGCGGCTGGCGCTTCCGCGTTATATGATGAATTGGCGGCGGCTAAGATCAAACTTCTGGGAACGACGCGACCGGATCCGGGCATGGGGGCTTTGGGCGCAGAAGACTAACGAGACAATGATGTCTCTCATCGAAGGGAAGTGGATCGACCTTGGTTATTCCGACCTGACCAACGAAGACAACATGAAGAAATACTGTGATAAATTTGGAGAGTCCTTTAAGAAATTGACGGACTATTCCTTCGACATTATTGGTCCGGTTACCCGTTCGAAGCACGCGATCCACAGAGAGTACATTTTCAAAACGGGGATATCCTACAACTACCGATGGAACATCGAACAGCAAATGGAGGTGCTCGGCAGTGGAAACGGTAAGGAAATTCTGAAGAACGCCAACGGGACGAGTGCATTGCTGATGATGACACCCAATACCCTGCTGGAGATCGATTTCAGCTTCGCGCAACCTATCCTTTGGGGGCGTTGCCCCACCGAATAGAACACTGGCTTCGCTTCGCTTGGCCATCCAAGCCGGTGTTGCCGTTTTTAGTGCAGCACCAGCATGTCGCTCGACGAGAACGAGATCTCGGCCTTTTCACCGACTGCGGGTGGCGGGGTTGCCGGGCTGTTGAAGGTGTCGAGCGAGACCGTGTTGCCGCCGATGCCGACGCGAACCCGGATGACCGAGCCGAGAAAATGCACTTCGGAGATTTCTCCCGAAAGGCTGGAGTCACGGCCGGGCTGACGGCCCAGCGAAATCGCTTCCGGACGCAGCGCCAGCGACAGCGTGTCGCCGGACTTGGAGCCGTTGAGCTTGCCCTTGAGCGAAACCTGTTCGGAATTGACCCGCACCGTGCCTGCGGCGGCATCGGTGACGGTGCCTTCGAGCACGTTCAGCGTGCCGACGAAATTGGCGACGAACTTGGTCGCCGGGCGGTTGTAGATCTCGAACGGCGTGCCGACCTGCTCGGCCTTGCCGCCATACATGACGGCGATGCGGTCGGAGATCGACAGCGCCTCTTCCTGGTCATGCGTGACGAAGATGGTGGTGATGCCGAGCTTCTTCTGGATCGAGCGGATTTCCTCGCGCAGCGACACGCGCACCTTGGCGTCGAGCGCCGACAGCGGCTCGTCGAGCAGCAAGAGCTTCGGCTTCGGCGCGATGGCGCGGGCCAGCGCGATGCGTTGCTGCTGGCCGCCCGAGAGCTGGTAGGGATAGCGATCCGCCATCTGCGGCAGCTTGATGATGCCGAGCATCTCGGCGACACGAGCATCGATGTCCGCCCTGGGCATGCCGGCGACCTTCAGGCCAAAGCCGATATTCTGCGCCACGGTCAGGTTCGGAAACAGCGCATAGGCCTGGAACACCATGCCGACATTGCGCTGGTTGGGCTTCAGCCTCGTAATGTCCTTGCCGCTGACGACGATCGTGCCCGCGCTCGGCTCCTCGAAGCCCGCCACCATGCGCAGCACGGTGGTCTTGCCGCAGCCGGATGGCCCGAGGAAAGAGACAAATTCGCCGCGCTCTACGTCGAGATTGAAGTCCTCGACCACCGTGGTGGCGCCGAAGGATTTTCGAACGTGCTGGATGGAGAGGAATGGGTCGGCCATGGCTTTGACTTTCAGTTCGGACGGTTCGCCGATCTCGGCGCGAAGCGGGACAGGATCTGTATCAGCGACATGCAGCCCCAGGTGATGGCGAAGGCGATGATGGCAAGTGCCGCCGGCTCATAGGCGCGGTTGGCGCCGATATTCTGCAGATAGGGGCCGAAGGCCGGCCGGTTGAGCAGGCTGGCCATGGTGAATTCGCCGATGACGATGGCGAAGGTGAGGAAGGCGCCCGAGAGCACCGCGATCAGCACGTTGGGCAGGATGACACGGGTGATGATCGTCCCCCAACCAGCACCAAGGATCTGTGCCGCCTCCGTCAGTGTGCGCACGTCGATGGTGCGAAGCCCGGTGTCGACGGCGCGATACATGTACGGCAGCGCCAGTGTTGCATAGCCGATGACCAGCAAGGCATTGGTGCCTGTATCGGTCGCCAGGAACGGCAGCGGCGAATTCGACCCGTACATTCTGATGTAGCCGAAGACGATGACGATGGCCGGAATGACCAGCGGCAGCAGGGTAATGAATTCGACGATCGGCCGCAATTGCGGCAGCCGAAGCCGAATCCAATAAGCGGCGGGCACCACGATCAGCACGCCGAGAATGATGGTGAAGAGGGCTGCAAGCACCGAATAGCCAAAGGTCGCCTGAAAGCGCGGATCGCCCAGCACGATCTGATAGGCGTCGAAGGAATAGACGCCGCGCCGCATGCGCATGGAAAATTCCACCGTCGCGATCAGCGGAATGAAGAAGTAGGCCGCGCCGAGGATGAAGACGACCCAGGCCCAGAAACGTCCAGACTTCACTTGAGCCACCTCTCGGAACGGGTCCGGAACCAAATGTAGAAGACATTGGCAAGCCCGGTGATGACGATCATGCCGAAGGCAATCGCATAGCCCAGATGCGGGTTGTGCAGCACATCGCCGCGTATCTGCGCATAGAGCAGGATCGGCACGATGTTGAGCGACGAGCCGGTCAGCGCATAGGCGGTGGCGATGGCGCCGAAGGCATTGGCGAACAAAAGGATTACCGTGCCGAGGAAGCTCGGCCAGATCACCGGAATGACCACCATGCGCCAGTACTGCGCCTGGGTGGCGCCGAGCGTCGCCGCCGCTTCGCCCCATTCCTTCTTCAGCCCATCGATCGCCGGCGTGATGATGACCACCATCAGCGGAATCTGGAAATAGATATAGGTCAGCGTCAGGCCCCAGAAGGACAGGATGTTGAAGCCGTGCGCATAGATGTTCAACCCGAACACCGTGTTAAGCAGCACGGTGGCAAGCCCAAGCCGGCCGAGCGTGGCAAGGAAGGCAAAGGCCAGCGGCACGCCGGCGAAATTGGAGGCCACGCCGGAAAAGGTCAGCGTCGCGGAACGTATCCAGTCCGGCAGGCCGCCGCGCACGATGGCAATCGCAATTGCCAGACCGGCGAACGCGCCAATCAGCGCGGAGGCAAGGCTGACCTTGATCGAGATCCAATAGGCGGCAACGATAGACGGCTGCGCCAGCGCGGCAATGTTTTCGAGGGTGAACTCGCCATCATTGTTCTGAAATGCGCCCAGCATCAGATAGAGCGTAGGCAGGATCAGGAACATGATGGCGAAGATGAAGAACGGCGCAACGCCGAGCCACTGCGTCGGCAATCGCATCGCGCGCGCCTCGCTTGGGGGCGCAGTCTTCCCGGCAATTGCCTGATCGGAAAGCGAGAGATCGGTCATGCGCCGGCTACCGTCCTAGAGGGATACCGGGCGGCCATGCGGCCGCCCGGCACGATTTCAAACCTTACTTGACGTTGGCGCCGACAGTGGCGTCCCAATTCTTGCTGATCGCTTCCTTGGCCTTGCCCTGCTCGTCGAGCGTCGGAAACACTGCTGCGGCATAGGATTCCGCCGGAGGCAGCTTTGCCAGCACGTCCGCCGGGATCTTGCCATTCTTGGCGAGATCGTTGAAGCGGATCGGGTGGCAATAACCCTTCAGCCAGCCGATCTGGCCTTCGTCGGAGTAGAGGTACTCCATCCACAGCTTGGCTGCGTTCGGATGCGGCGCGTAGGCGCTGATCGCCTGCACGTAGACGCCGGCGACGACACCGGTCTTCGGCACGACGACGTCGACGGGCGGATTGCCCTTCAGCGTGTCGCGGCCGGCGAGCGCATTGTAGTCCCAGTTGATCAGGATCGGGGTCTGGCCCTGGGCGAGGGTTGCCGGCTTGCCAACGACCGGAACGAAATTGCCGGCGGCGTTGAGCTTCTTGAAGAAGTCGAGGCCAGCGGTGCCGGCGGCTTCACCGGCTGCAGCGCCACCGGAAAGGCCTGCAGCGTAGACCGCCTGGATGGCTTGGTTCGAGGCGCGCGGATCGCCGGCAAGAGCAACCGCGTTGGCGAATTCCGGCTTCAAGAGGTCAGCCCAGTCGCTCGGTGATTCCTTGACCAGATCCTTGTTCACCATGAACGACAGCACGCCGTAATAGTCGCCGTACCAGAAGCCCTCGGCATCCTTGGCGCTGTCGGGGATCGAGTCCCAGGTCGACACCTTGTAGGGCTGGATCAGGCCGTCGGCCTTGGCGGTCGGGCCGAAGGACAGGCCGACGTCGATGACGTCGGGCGCCTGCGGGCCCTTGTTGTCCTTGTTGGCCTTGATCGCCTCGATCTCGTCGCCGGAACCGGCATCGGGATTGAGTTCGTTGACGGTGATTTCCGGATACTTCGCCTTGAAGCCTGCAATGACGTCGCCGTAGCCGCACCAGTCATGCGGCAGCGCGATGGTGGTGAGCTGGCCTTCCGCCTTGGCGGCCTTGACGAGATCGTCCAGCGAATCCGCGGACGAAATCACCGTCGACGCGAAAAGCGCCGCGGCCGAAAGGGAAAGCACTTTCCCCGTGAATTTGAACATGTGTTCTCTCCGTTGAACTGACGCCGTTGGACGCCTGCGATGCGGTATCGTTTTCATGTGACAGCCAGATGAAAGCTTTGTGAAAGCGGCTGCTCGCAGTGCGAAAAAGTAAACTCTTTTTAACCTAATGTAGCAATCGCTCCGCGATTCTTTTTCCGGCTAACTAGTTTTTGCCTTGCCCGTCATCCTCCCCCTTGTTTTCATAGCCCCTTTTCAGATCACTTTGCGGCGCGGAAAACGCCTCAGACCGTGCCGGCGATGGCGTTTTCGAGCAAGGTCAGCGCCGCCTTCTTGGTCAGCTTGACCGGGTTGCCGCCGGCAGTCGGATCGACCACCGCCATATCGGCGATCAGCGTCTTACGTTTCTTGTCCATATCGAGCCCCTTGATAAGGCCGGGCAGTGCATGCGGCACCTTCAGTTCCTTGCGAAGCTTGATGATGGCTTTGGCGAAGCCGTCAAAGCCGCCCTTGATGCCGCAATAGGCGGCGAGCCGGCCGATACGCTCCTCGATGGAGTCCCGGTTGAAGGCCAGAACATAGGGCATGAACACCGCGTTGGTCATGCCGTGATGGGTGTCGTAGAGCGCGCCGACCGGGTGCGACAGCGAATGGATGGCGCCGAGCCCTTTCTGGAAGGCGGTGGCGCCCATGGCGGCGGCGCTCATCATATGGGCGCGCGCAACGAGATCCCCGCCGTTGGCATAGGCCTTCGGCAGGTTCTCGAAGACCAACCTCACACCTTCGACGGCGATGCCGTCGGCCATCGGATGGTAGCCGGGCGCGCAATAGGCTTCGAGGCAATGGGCCAGCGCATCCATGCCGGTACCGGCGGTGATGAAGCCCGGCATGCCGACCGAAAGCTCCGGATCGGCAATGACGATAGCCGGCAACAATTTGGGATGGAAGATGACTTTCTTGGTGTGCGTGGCCTCATTGGTGATGACGCCGGCGCGGCCAACCTCCGATCCGGTCCCGGCGGTGGTCGGCACGGCGATGATCGGCGCGATGGCATCCGAATTGGCGCGCGTCCACCAGTCGTCGACATCCTCGAAATCCCACACCGGCCGCGTCTGCCCGGCCTGGAAGGCGATCAGCTTGCCGAGATCGAGCGCCGAGCCGCCGCCGAAGGCGATGACGCCGTCATGCTTGCCCTTCTTGAACACGGCGATGCCGGCGGTCAGGTTGGATTCGACCGGGTTCGGCCTGACCTCGGAGAAAACGCCGTAAGGGACCTTCGCATCGTCGAGGATCTCTAGGGTCGAGGCGACGACCGGCAGTTTCGCCAGTCCAGGATCGGTGACGAACAACGGCCGCTTGATGCCGGTGGCCGCCAGCACCTCAGGCAATTCCTTGATGCGGCCGGCGCCGAAGCGGACGGTGGTGGGGTAGTTCCATTTGGAGATCAGCTTGGACATTTTTGTCTTTCAATAAATCAGATGGCTTCGCGCAGATGGAATGATTTCGGCCTGGTGAGATTGTCATAGCCGATGGCCGACAAGCCCGCGCCCTTGCCGGTGTCCTTGACGCCGGTCCAGACCAGTGCCGGATCGAGGTAGTCGCAGCGGTTCATGAACACCGTGCCGGTCTCGACCCGATTGCCGATCGCGACGGCATGCTCGGTATCGCGGGTCCAGATCGAAGCCGTCAGCCCGTAAGGACTGTCGTTCATCAGCGCGATCGCCTCTTCGTCGTTACGCACCTTCATGATGCCGACGACCGGGCCAAAGCTCTCTTCGCGCATGACGCTCATCTGATGATCGACTTCTGTCAGCACTTCCGGTGCCAGATAAGGCGAACCGGCCTTGTCGTTAGCCACCTTCATGTCGATGTGCGCCTTGGCACCCTTGCGCAGCGCTTCGGCCTTCTGTTCGCGGATCAGATCGGCGAAGCGCGCCTGCGCCATCGGTCCCATCGTCGTCGCCTGGTCGAGCGGGTTGCCGACGACATAGTTCTTGGTCTCGGCGATGAAGCCTTCGACGAATTCGTCATAGACCTTTTCGTGCACATAGACGCGTTCGATGCCGCAGCAGCACTGGCCGGAATTGTAGAAGGCGCCGTCGACCAGATTGGCGATCGCATGATCCATCTTGGCGTCCGGCAGCACATAGGCCGGATCCTTGCCGCCCAGCTCGAGGCCGAGCGTCATGAAGGTGCCGGCCGCCGCCTTTTCGATGGCGCGGCCACCGCCGACCGAACCGGTGAAATTGACATGGTCGATCTTTCCCGAGCCGAGCAGCCTTTCGGTCTGGGCGTGATTGAGCACGACATTCTGGAACACGCCCTTGGGCAGGCCGATCTTGTCGAACGCCTGCTGAAAGCGCTCGCCGACCAGCAGCGTCTGCGCCGCATGCTTGAGGATGACGGTGTTGCCGGCCATCAGCGCCGGCACGATGGTGTTGACGGCGGTGAGATAGGGATAATTCCACGGCGCGATCACCATGACCACGCCGAGCGGGTCCTTCTTCACATAACGGCGGAAGCCGTCCTTCGGGTTGGAGGCAGGCACCGACTTGAGCGCCTGCTCGGCGATCTCGACCATATAGGTGGTGCGTTCCCTGACGCCGCCGAACTCGCCGCCGTAGCGTACGGGCCGCCCCATCTGCCAGGCAATCTCCGGCACGATCTCGTCTGATATCGCGACCAGCGCTTCCAGCATGGCGAGCATGTACTTGCCGCGCTCGACGATTGGCGTCAGCCCCCACTTCTCCTGAGCCGCCTTGGCACGCTCGACCGCGGCATTGATCGCCTGGTCGGTCGCGATCGGTCGCTCGGCATAGATCGAACCGTCGATGGGGGATATGAGTTTGACCGTCTCGGTCATTTTGTAAGTCCTCGTATTCTACAACAAAATCGTATGGCCTGGCGCTGCCCCTCATCTGCCTGCCGGCACCCTCTCCCCCACGGGGAGAGGGTAAGAGTGAAGGGGCGCCGACGAACCGTCGATACCTAGTACCGCTCGAACCCTCTGTGCAGTTCCCAATCCGTGATGCGGCGGTCGTATTCAAGCTGCTCCCACTTTGCGGTGTGGACATAATGTTCGAGCACATCCTCGCCGAGCGCCTGCTTGAGCATCTTCGACTTCGCAAGCGTCTCGGTGGCATCGCGCAGCGTCTTCGGAATCTCCGGCAGGCGCGATGCCTGATAGGCATCGCCGACGAACGGCTTCTGCAATTCCAGCTTCTCGTCGATGCCGGCAAGGCCGGCGGCGATCAGCGCTGCGAACGCAAGATACGGGTTCAGATCGGCGCCGCCGATGCGGCATTCCATGCGGATGCCCTTGGTGCCCTCGCCGCACAGGCGGAAGCCGGCGGTACGGTTGTCCTCGCTCCACATGATCTTGGTCGGCGCGAAGGTGCCGGCCTGGAAGCGCTTGTAGGAGTTGATGTAGGGCGCCAGGAACCAGGTGAATTCCTTGGCGTATTTGAGCTGGCCGGCGGCCCATTGCTGGCCAAGCGTCGACAGCGTCCAGTCGGCCGCCTTATCGAAGAACAACGGCGTCTTGCCGTCGGCGCTCCACAGCGAATTGTGGATGTGGCTGGAATTGCCGGCGAGCCCGTAATTGTATTTGGACATGAACGAAATCGCCTTGCCCTCGGACTCCGCGATTTCCTTGGCGCCGTTCTTGAGGATGACGTGACGGTCGGCCATGTCGAGCGCCTCGGCGTAGCGCACATTGATCTCTTCCTGACCCGGACCCCACTCGCCCTTGGAATTCTCGATCGGAATGCCGGCCGCTTCCATCTCGTTGCGAAGCCGGCGCATGACGCCCTCTTCCTTGGTGGTGATACCGATCTGGTAGTCGCCGATATAGGGCGATGCGGTATCGAGACCTTGCCAGTGCTTCTTGCGGGCGGAATCGTATGTCTCGTTGAACAGATAGAATTCAAGCTCGGAAGCAAAATAGCCTATATAGCCGCGCTCCGTCAGCCGCTTGACCTGCTTCTTCAAGATGGCGCGCGGCGAATGTGGCAGGTCATCATGGGTGTGGTGGTCGAGCACGTCGCAGATCACGAGTGCGGTCTTTTCCAGCCAGGGAATGCGCCGCAGCGTGGCGAGATCCGGCTTCATGACGAAGTCGCCATAGCCCTTCGACCAGCTCGCCGCCTTGTAGCCGGGCACCGGCTCCATATCGATGTCTGCGGCCAGCAGATAATTACAGCCATGCGTTTCGTCATGCGCGGAATCGACGAAGTACTGCGCCAGGAAGCGTTTTCCCGCTAGCCGTCCCTGCATGTCGACGATGCAGGCCAGCACGGTGTCGATCTCACCGCTGGAGACCGCTTTCTTCAACTGATCGAACGAGAAATTTCCGGCCATTCCTTTGGCACTCCAGCGCTTGTCGATTGAAAGGGATAAACGTAGCCATGGCCGGCGCGAGGCCGGCCATGGCCATATTGGGCGATGTCAGGCGCCAGCTTCGCCGATAGCCACCTCGGCTGCCCTGATCGCGGCCTGGCGTTTGGCGATCTGGTCACCGATCGGCGGACCCTGGAAGCGGCGGTTCTCGAAACCGAACCAAAGCACGGCGGTCAGCAAGATGAAGCCTATGGTGATGTAAAGCACCTTGTCGTTCGGCGGCTGGATGGCGATGTAGAAGATGATCACCATGCCGACAATCGACAGCGCACAGAAGAGCTTGAACAGTCCGGCGCCCAGGTTCCACGGGCCAGGATTAGGCCACTTGGCCGTGCCGAATGCGACCATGCCGAGTGCGATCGGGATTGTGAACGACAGGAACAGGAACACCAGCGTCGAATTGACGACAATGGTGTAGATGTTGGTGCCGCCGATCGAAATAAACTGGGCAAGGAACACATAAAGGATCTCGAGGATCGCGGCCGTCCAGATCGCATTGACCGGCGTGCGCCAGGTCGGGTTGACCTTGGCGAGAGCCGCGGAGCCAACAGGCATGCCGCCGTCGCGAGAGAAGGCGAACAGCATGCGCGAAGCCGAGGTCACGGTGGCGAGGCCGCAGAGGAATTGCGAGATCAGGATTGCAAAATAAAGCAGTTCCTTCAGCCACACCGGCAGGATTGCATCCATTGTCGAGAAGAATACGCTCCATCCCTGCTTGGCGCCGGCAGCCAGGTCCGGGATCGCGAGAACGATTGCGCACAGCATCACCCAGCCGATCAGAGACGACCACAGCACCGACGAAACGATCGCCCGCGGAACGGAGTGTGCTGCCTTGACGGTCTCCTCGGAGGTGTGGGCCGAGGCGTCATAGCCGGTGATGGTATAGACGGGCAGAAGCAGGCAGAGCAGGAACAGGTAGCTCATGGAGTCGGTTTGCGGAAAAACACCGCCGCCCGCATCGCCTGAATAGTTTGTGAACGTCCACAGCCGGCTGATGTCGATTGCCGGTGCGAACACCAGGCAGGCCACGATCAGCACTGCTGTTGCGCCCAGGATAAGAAAGCCCGAAGCATCGGTAAGCATTGCCGTCAGTTTGATGCCGAAATGGTTGAACAGCGCCTGCAGCACGGTGATGAAGGCGACAAACCCGACGATTTCGCCCGGCGTGCCGGTGATGCCGAACCAGCTTCCGAATGTTCCAACGAAGAAGAAAGCGGTGCCGATGTTGATGGCGCCGAGCACAGTGATCAGACCGAACAGGTTTAGCCAGGCCGTCAGCCAGCCGGTGAAGCGGTTGCCGAGGATCGACGACCAGTGATAGAGGCCGCCGGCGGTCGGAAATGCCGAGGCGATCTGCGCCATGGCAAGGGCGAAGAAGCCCGACACGCAGCAACCGACGATCCAGCCGATGCCCGCACCTGCGCCGCCGATCGACGATGTGGCTTGCGCGAAGGAGTTGATGCCGCCCGAAAGGATGCAGATGATCGAGAACGATATCGCGAAATTCGAGAAGCGGCTCATGCTTCGCGACAGTTCCTGGGCATAGCCCATGCCGTGGAGAACCTTCAGGTCCTCCTTCTTGTCAACGTCCGTATAATCCGGTCCTGCCATTTTCATTCCCCTGTGGTTCTAATTGGCCGATTGAACTGACTTTCCGACTGAAGGCGATCTGGAATATCCGGCCTCCTCTGGCTCCAGATCCGAAAAAATGCCCGTGAGCAGATCCGCCCATTTCCGCTGCCCGGTCTCGCCGGCGATTTCGTCGTTGCGGATTTCGATCATCGCGCAAGGCAGGCCGCGTGATCGCGCATGCCGTTCCAGCGTGAAATAGACGCGGTCGGCAGGCGAATACGGCTCGTTGACGCCGACGGTGACGCCGGCAAGCCGCTTCAGCGCCGATATCAGCGGCGCCGCCAGCCGGCGATCCTCGTCGTGGATGATGCCGATATGCCAGGGCCGGTTTTTGGATTTGTAGACCGGCGTGAAGGAGTGGACCGAAACCAGCCGCGTTTCCTGACCATGTGACAGC
Source organism: Mesorhizobium sp. M0088 (assembly GCF_040322895.1). Lineage (NCBI taxonomy): Bacteria > Pseudomonadati > Pseudomonadota > Alphaproteobacteria > Hyphomicrobiales > Phyllobacteriaceae > Mesorhizobium > Mesorhizobium sp. M0088. The sequence goes on along the minus strand of NZ_JAMYUI010000005.1, from coordinate 236,128 downwards.
CTGTTGTCGATGATACCGGCAATCGTGTCGTGGAAAGGCTGCCATGACAGGGCAACACGTGCCGCCCGCTCGCTTTCCGACAGGCCGGCATTGCCCGGTATGACCGTTGTCTCACTGACCGGCGGCACCAGGTCGGGCGCGTCGAGCGGCCGGTTGCAGTCGATGACAAGGCGCGAAATGCGGGTCTCGACCAGAGTCGCGTCAAGCGCCTGCGCCATGCGGCGGGCAACAGGCAGCGCGCCGGGATCCCAGGCGATGTGGCGCGACAGGTCCTCGGCGGCAAGGCCGAGCGTGCCGAATTCGGCCGGCAGGTAGTTCGAGGCGTGATCGCAGGTCAGCACGAATGGGCTCGATCCGGCGGGGTTCGTCACCCTCACGGTATCAGACGATGCAAGGCTGGCGGGCCGTGCTTTCTCCATACTCTGCCGTCCCCGGGGAGCGCTGTATCGTATGTTACGTATTTTGCCTCATTGCGTCCCTGTGGATGATTTCATACAGTTTGTCCGGCTTTGTCAAATGCGATCTCGGAAAAGGCCTTCGGCCGAGCCAGAGGTGGGGAAAACATGATTTCCAGCATTGCCGAACTGATCGCCGATCGCCTCGGCACGATGCCGGCCGGCGAACGGCGCGCGGCCCAGACACTGATCGCCAACTATCCGATGATCGGCCTGAAAACGGTCGCTGAATTCTCGGCCGCGGCGGGCGTCTCCTCGCCGACGATCCTGCGTTTCGTCGCCCGGCTGGGTTTTCAGAACTATCCGGAATTCCAGTCGAGCCTGCAGGACGAACTGGCGGCGCAACTGCAATCGCCGGCAACAAGGACGCTCAACCCGCCCTCGCCCGGCGGCGGCACGGCGTCGCCGATGCTGGAAGCGACGCTCGACAATATGCGCGAGACGTTCAGGCACCTCTCCGACAGGCAGCTTGCCGACATCGCCGCCCGGCTCGCCGACCGGCGCGGCAAGACATTCCTGATCGGCGGTCGCTTCACCGATCCGCTGGCGCGCTACATGGCCGCCCACCTCGCCGTCATCCAGCCGGATGTCTTTCACCTCGCCGGGCAGGAGAGCATGTGGCGCGACCGGCTGATCGACATAGGCAAGCGCGACGTGCTGGTGATCTTCGACATCAGGCGCTACCAGGACAGCCTCGTCCGCTTCGCCGAGAAGGCGCATCAGCGTGGCGTCCAGATCGTGCTGTTCACCGACCAGTGGCTGTCGCCGATCGCCCGCTTTGCTCGTCATGTTATCGCCGGACGAACCGCGGTGCCGTCGGCATGGGACTCTTCGGCTGCCCTTTTCGTTGTCGCCGAAACGCTGATCGGCGCCGTCACCAGGCAACTGGAAGCAGAAGGCGCCAAACGCATTCGCGAGATGGAAAGTCTGCGTTAGTGCCTGTGCGACGATCCAAAGCGTTACGCATATTTTCTCAAAGGTTACATATATTTAATGTGCGCAGCCCCGGAGAATTGTCATAAAGACGCGATATCGAGGCGGCTTCTTTGCCTTACAATAGCCTCGCTGCGTCTGCTTCATTCGGGAAACCGGTAGACGGAAGGATTGTTTTACCAACCGGAGTGCCGATGGCCGCCTGGAAACAGATACTTTTTGCACTTGTGGTGCTGGTGGTGGCGGCAGCCGCCTGGCTGCGCTTTTATCCCGGCGCGCCGGACGTGCTGGCACGCTGGGGCATCGACTGGGCCTCCGCGGCAACGCCCCCGGCTGAGACCGGCACCGCCAACGCGAAGCAGGCAAACGGCCGTAATGGCGGCAACCAGCGGGTGAACGTGGTCGCCCTTGCGGCCACTTCGGCTGTTATCAACGACCGCCTGCAGGCAATCGGCACCGGCCGTGCCAACGCCTCGGTGACCGTCAATCCCTACAGCTCCGGCCGCCTCGCCGAACTGCTGGTCGAATCCGGCAGCCATGTCGATAAGGGACAGATCCTCGCCACCCTGGATTCCGAGACCGAAGTGATCTCTCAGGACCGCGCCAAGCTCGCCTTGCAGGATGCGCAGGCCAAACTCGACCGCGTCAGGTCGCTTCGTGCCTCCAATGCCGCGACACCAGTCGCAGTGGCCGATGCCGAAGTGGTCTTGGCCGGCGCCAAGCTGGCGCTTCAGGATGCGGAACTGGCGCTGCAGCGCCGGTCGATACTGGCACCTATCGCTGGCACCGTCGGCATCCTGCCGATCTCGGCCGGCAATTATGTCACCAACCAGTCGGCCATCGCCACGCTCGACGACCGGTCCTCAATCCTGGTCGATTTCCTGGTGCCCGAGCGCTTCGCTGCCGCCGTCAAGGTCGGCGCACAATTGACGGCGACGCCGATCGCCAATCCCAGCAACGCTTATAGCGGCACCGTTTCGGCCATCGACAACCACATCGATGAAAAGAGCCGCACCCTGCTGGTCAAGGCCAAGATCGCCAACCCTGCGGATTCGTTGCGCGCCGGCATGTCGTTCGGCATCACCATGAAATTTCCGGGGCAAATCTATCCGGCCGTCAGCCCGCTGGCGATCCTGTGGGGGTCGGACGGCGCCTATGTCTGGCAGATCGAGGATGGCAAGGCCAGGCGGGTCCCGGTGCGCATCATACAGCGCAACACCGAGACCGTGCTGATCGACGCCGAGATCGACAATGGCGACATGGTGGTCACAGAGGGCACCCAGAGCGTCAGCGAGGGCGGCGCGGTCCGCCTTGCAGGTGAAGAGCAGCGCGCCGCGGACGCCGCCGCAGGCACATGACCAGCCCCGCCAACACTGCCAGCGAGACCGGCTTCACCGCCCTGTTCATCCGCAGGCCGGTGATGGCCTTCGTGCTGAACACACTGATTGCGGTCGCCGGCTTGGCCGCCTTCTACGGCGTCGAGATCCGCGAACTGCCTGATGTCGATCGCGCGGTCGTCACCGTTTCCACCACCTTCGAGGGCGCGGCGGCCGAGACCGTCGATCGCGAGCTGACCGACACCATCGAGGGCGCCGTCGCCCGCGTCTCCGGCGTCAAGTCGATCTCGTCGTCTTCCTCATTCGGCTCAAGCCGCGTCACCATCGAGTTCAACGATGGCGTCGATCTGAATGTCGCCGCCTCGGACGTGCGTGATGCTGTCGGCCGCGTCGCCAACCAGATGCCGGACACCGCCGATCCGCCGCGCATCGTCAAGGCCGACGCCAATTCCGACCCGGTGATGCGGCTGGCGGTGACCTCGGACAACATGTCGATCCAGGACATGACCGTGGTGGTCCAGGACCAGATCGAGGACGAGTTGGCCGCCGTGCCCGGCGTTGCCGACGTCCAGGTCTATGGCGACCGCGACAAGATCTTCCGCATCGATGTCGATCAGAACAAGCTGGCCAGCCTCGGCTTCACGGTTGCCGATCTCAGGGCCGCCCTTGCCTCGGTCGCCTTCGATTCCCCCGCCGGTTCGATCACCACGACCAACCAGGACCTGATCGTCCGCACGACTGCCGACGTCACCACGCCGGGAGAGTTCGAGAACATCATCATCGGCGGCACGACGCGCATCCGCGATGTTGCCACCGTCACACTCGGCCCCGATGTCGGCCAGACCACATTGCGTTCGGATGGCAAGACCGGCATCGGCATCGGCGTCATCCGCCAGGCGGAATCGAACACGTTGGACATCTCGACCGGCGTCCAGTCCGCCGTCGCCAAGTTGCAGGAAAACCTGCCCAAGGGCATGTCGATCAAGATCACCAGCGACGACGCGGTCTTCGTCAAGGGCGCGGTGCACGAAGTCGAGATCGCGCTCGGCCTGTCCGTCACCATGGTGCTGATCGTCATCTATGTGTTTCTCCTCGACTGGCGCGCGACGCTTATCCCCGGCCTGGCGATGCCGGTCGCCATGATCGGCACCATCGCCGCCATCTATCTGGCCGGCTTCTCGGTCAACATCCTGACCCTGCTCGCGCTGGTGCTGGCGACCGGCCTGGTCGTCGACGACGCCATCGTCGTGCTCGAAAACATCGTGCGACGACGCAACGAAGGCATGGGACCGCGTGCGGCCGCTGTGCTTGGCGCGCAGGAAGTGTTCTTTGCCGTTATTGCCACCACCTTGACGCTGGTCGCCGTCTTCGTGCCGATTTCGTTCCTGCCCGGCCAGACCGGCGGCTTGTTCCGCGAATTCGGCTTCGTGCTTGCCATGTCGGTGCTCTTGTCCTGCGTGGTGGCGCTGACGCTGTGCCCGATGCTCGCCTCGCGCATGCTGACCGGCGCATCGCTCCACCACGAAGGTGACCATGGCATCGGCGCCCGCATCGGCGGCGCGCTCAATACGGCCTACAAGCGCAGCCTGCACGCCTGCCTCGACGCGCCATGGATCGTACTCCTGGTCGCGGTGCTGTTCGCCGGCACCGCCTTCACGCTGTTCGGCACCATCCGCCAGGAGCTGACGCCGACCGAGGACCGCGCCGCCGTACTTCTGCGCATCAGCGCCCCGCAAGGCGTCAGCCTCGACTACACCACGCAGCAGATGCAGAAGATCGAGAGACTGATCCAGCCGATGCGCGATTCCGGCGAGATCCGCAGCACTTTCGAAAATGCCGGCCAGAACGGCTCCTACAACTCCGGCTTCATGGTGATGACGCTGGCGCCGTGGAACGAGCGCAGCCGCAGCCAGCAGGAGATCATGGCCGAGATCAGCCAGCTGACCAGGCAGGTGCCGAGCGTGCGCATCTTCCCGGTCCAGCCCAACAGCCTCGGTATCCGCGGCGCCGGCAACGGCCTGCAGTTCGCGCTGGTCGGCAACGACCGCAAGGCGCTCGGCGATGCCGCCGTGAAGATCATCGCCGAGATGCAGAAGGACCCGCGCTTCCAGACACCGCGCCTGTCCATCGACCCGACGCAGCCGCAACTCGCCGTGGCCATCGACCGCGAGCGCGCCTCCGACCTCGGCATCGACATATCGGGACTGGCCAACACCTTGCAGGCCATGCTCGACGGCAACGACGTCGTCGACGTCTACATCGCCGACCGCAGCTACGGCGTGAAGCTGGTCTCGACCACCAATCCGATCAACGATCCGACGGATCTGGAGAACATCTTCCTGAAAACAGCCGACGGACGTTTCGTGCCGATGTCGACCATCGCCACGCTGACCGAACGCGCCGTGCCGCCGTCGCTGTCGCGCGAACAGCAGCAGCCCTCTGTGGCGATCACGTCCAACCTCAGCGGCGACTTCGCGCTTGGCGATGCGCTCACCCGCGCCGAGCAAATCGCCACGCCGCTGCTGCCGCCAGGCAGCCGCATCCTGCCGCTGGCCGAGGCGGCGACGCTGGGCGAGACCAACAGCGCCATGGTCACCATTTTCGGCTTCGCGCTGGTCATCATCCTTTTGGTGCTGGCCGCCCAGTTCGAAAGTTTTGTCAGCGCCGTCATCATCATGGCGACGGTGCCGCTAGGGCTGGCCTGTGCGATTTTCGCGCTTCTCCTCTCGGGCACCAGTCTCAACGCCTACAGCCAGATCGGCCTGGTGCTTTTGGTCGGCGTCATGGCCAAGAACGGCATCCTGATCGTCGAATTCGCCAACCAGTTGCGCGACCGCGGGCTTGGCGTGCGCGAGGCGATCGAACAGGCCTCGATCATCCGCGTGCGGCCGGTGATGATGACGATGATCTGCACCGTGCTCGGCGGCCTGCCGCTGGTGCTGGCGAGCGGCGCCGGTGCCGAGGCGCGCGTCGCGCTCGGCTGGGTCATCGTCGGCGGCCTGGGGCTGGCCACCGTCTCGACGCTGTTCCTGACGCCGGTCGCCTATCTCCTGCTTGGCCGCTTCGTCACGCCGAAGACCCACGAGGAAGCCCGACTGAAGCGCGAGTTGGAGGAAGCCGCCTACACCAATGTGGAGCCGGCTGAATAGAAATCCCAGGAAAAGTGTGTAGCGGTTTTTCGTCCGGAATTTCGTAAGAAAAATAATTCCGCCTATCTCAAGAACCGGCCTTCGATCGACCAGCGCGCGGCGAGGAAATTCAGCACCGCCGCCACCACGACGCCGCCGATTTTCGCCGGCCACACCCCGATGATGCCGGCGAACAGCGCGATCGAGAGGCTGGAGACACCGAGCGAAATCAGCGCTCCAAGCGTGGCGAAACGAAGGAACGCGTCATGCAAACGGATGGCTCGATTGCGCTCGAACGACCACAAGCCGTTCGCCGCGAAGGAAAAGGTGACGGCGACGAACCAGGCAGCGATGTTGGCCGGCACCGGCGGAACCCCGAGCTTGAGCAGCAGGAAAAAGCTGGCAAGGTCGATGGCCGTGTTCGCCAGTCCGACAATGGCGAAGCGGACGATCTTGCTGCCGGCCGAACGCTGGGGCCGATCGGCGTCGCTCATCTCTTGCCGTCCAAGATCTCGACGCCGGCGCGGGCCAGGCTGGCTCCGAACGCGTCCGATGCGAGGGCCGCGAATTCGACCTCGCGCACACCTTGCATCATGTCGCGCGCGCGCAGCGTCTCGTCGACATGGCCGGGATGACACATGAACAGCCCTCGCTCTGGCAACCCTTCGACGGCGGCCAGCAGAACCGCAGCGAACTTTTCCGGTTGCCGCCAGTCATAGATGCCGGCGAGCGGCTGGAAAACGGTGAAGCCCGCGCGCTGCATCGAGCGGTTGAACCCGGCGGCGAGCGCGGCAATCGCAGCGACTTTCGCTCCCGCGGCCAGCGCCGGGGCGCCGCGCAGGGCCGGCCTGTCGGCGCCTTCTGGAAACCGTGCGCACAGCCATGTGCGCACGACAGGAAGGAAATGCACATGCTGATGCCCGTCGACGAAATCGGGGCGGCGGCCAAGCGCCTCGACGAAGCGGCTGTACTGGGCGTCAAGCTCGGCATGGACATGGCGGGCGCCGATGCGGCCGCGCAGAACAGGCAAGGCCAGTGCGCGGAGCGGTGGCAGCCGGCCTTCCGGCGCCAGGGCCGACCGGCCGGTGACGGCCAACTGGTCGGTCAAGGTGAGGTGCAGCCCAACCGCAGCCCGGCCGCACAGCGGTTTTATGCGCTCTGCCTCCTTTGCCCACTCGGGAAAGCCGGTCATGCAGCTGGTGCCGGTCAGGCGCCCCCGATCGAGAAGATCGAGAATCCCGGCGGAAACGCCAGGCGCCAGGCCGTAATCGTCGGCGATCAGGCGAATGCGCCGCGTCATCTGTTCGAAGAGCCCGGCTCCGGCCGGTCGGCGGGGGCATCGCTGCGCACGACATCGCGCACGAGATAGACCGGCCGATCCTTGCTCTCGCTGAGCGTCACCCAGACATATTCGCCGATCAGGCCAAGCAGGGTCAGGTTGAGGCCGCCGAGCAGAACGACGGCAACCAGCAGGCTGGGGTAGCCCGGAACGGCAATGCCGTAGAAGATCACCTCGAAGAACACCTTTGCACCATAGAGCGCGCCGGCCAACGCCGCGAGCAGCCCGCTAAGACTGATCAGGCGCAGCGGAATGACGGAGAACGAGGTGAACCCTTCGAGCGAGAAGGCGATCAGGTTGAGCCGGCTCCATTTCGATGTGCCACTGGCGCGGCCTTCCGGCGAATAGGGCAATGCTTTCTGGCGAAAGCCCGCCCAGGCAAACAGGCCCTTGTTGAAGCGACGCTTGTCACGCAGGCTGGTCAGTGCGCGCGCCACGGCGCCGCGCATGACGCGAAAGTCGCCGGCATTTTCAGGAATGTCGAAACGCTGGCTGCTGTTGATCAGGCTGTAGAAAAGCCGTGCAAGCTGGCTGCGCCGCCAACTCGCCTCGCGGCGGTCGTTCTGGGCATAGACGACGTCGATGTCGGGATGGTTCACCAGCTCGGCGATCAGCTTCAGGCTGATGTCCAGGGAATGCTGGAGGTCGGCGTCCATGATCAGCACCATGTCGCCGCGCGACTGGTCGAGGCCGGCGAGCACAGCGACTTCCTTGCCGAAATTGCGGCTGAGGCGGACGATCTCCCACGATCCCGTCAGCGCCTGCGAAAATCGTCCGGCGCCATCGTCACGGCTGCCGTCATCGACCAGGATCTTGTGCACGGTCATGCCGAAGCGCTGTGCCACGGCCGCTTCGAGCTCGCCGAGCAGGCGCGCGAAGGCCGATGCCGAAGCCGCCTCGTTGAAGAATGGCGCAACGATATCGAGGCTCTGTCGCAACTCAGCCATTCGCGACTCCCGCATTCACCACCTTTTCCCGTGCCTTGGCCCAGAACCACCAGATCAGCAAACCGGCGATGAAAGTGACGGCGACCGGCCGGAACCAGGGGAAGAGGAAATCGTGCACATGGCGCTCGACGCCGCTCAGGCCGGTCACGAACAGCGTCATCGACAGCACCGAGGCGAGGACGCCGCCTCGTTCTTCGCGCCACAACAGGGCGATGGCAAGACCGGCTGGTACCGCGATCATGGCAAAGGTGTTGGGCTCGACGCGCGGGTTGAAGACGCACATGTAGAAGGTGGCCGTCAGGAAGATCGCCAGCGCTGCCTTTCCCCCTTCGAGCCTGCGGTCGAACCAGATGACGGCTGAAAGCGTAAGGAGGGCCATGACCATGCGCACGATCGTTGCGCCGAATTCCGGTATCGGCAGCCCTATCGTGGTGAACGGTGCCGTGAAATCGGTGGACACGAAATGGCTGGTATTGTCGACGGCCATGGAGGTCAACATCTGGGCGAAGACACGATACTGATCGTTGAGATAGCCGGCGGGAGCAAAAGCGTAAGGCAGTGCGAGCACGAACAGCACCGCCAGCACCAGCACCGGTATCAACCGAAGCCGAAGGGCTCCTACCAACAACAGCATTATGATCGCGGTCGGCTTGGCGATGATGGCAAGCGAAGCCCAGAAGAACGTCTCCGCCCGTCGCCCTTCCAGCGCCGACAATGTGAGAAGCCAGCAAGCGCCGGTCAAAAGGATCGTCGCCTGGCCGTTGCGGATCGCGCCGAGCGCCATCGGCAAAGCGAGGAAGAGGCCGAAAGAAAGCAGCCACATCAACTCGCCACCACCGAGCTTGCGCACCTGCCGCATCGCGGCAAAGGTCAGCACCGCAAACCCGAGGGAGTGCCACACCACGCCGCCCAGATGCGGACCGAGCTTGACTATCGGAGTGTAGAGCGCGGCGAAGGCCGGCGCGTAGAGATACCCCATCTCGGATTGGGTGTCGTAGAGCGGCAGACCGGCCAGAAGCGCCTCGCTGCCATCTATATAGGCCTTCCACACCGTCCGCGTGTACGGCGACCTCAGGACCATGGCAAGAACGACCAGGAACGCTCCGATCCACAGGCCAAACCCCAAACGGTCGAAAACCGGCTTGGAAATCGTCATCAAGGCACCCCACACAATCCCGGAACAAGCTCAGTCCAGCCTGTCCCGGCATTCGATGGCGGCGGCATATCACGGACGCAGCGGCATGGCATAGGGGGCTTGATGGACGCGGATATCGGCCTGACGGTTCCGAGGCGGCGGATAACCGGCAATCTCTGACGCAAAGCACTCCGAGGCCCCCTCGCGTCCAAGCTTCTCGAACCTTTCGAATTGGCCTAAGGCCGGATGAACACCTTGCCGTTCGGCTTGGCCAGTTCCGCCGGCACCCGCGTCATGGCCTCGGCAAGCGGCACCACCGCTGTCACGTCGGTCGACCAGCGCCCGTCGGAAAAACGCTTCTGCGCTTCCAGGATCGCCGGGCCGCGGCGATCGCGGAACTGGCGCATCCACTCGCTCAGCCAAAAACCTTCGATACGCTTGTGCTGGAAGATCAGTTGGCCGGGCTCGCGGATAACAGTGGCTTCGGGATCGAGCTTCCCGTAGATGATCCAGCGCGACCGCTTCGGCATAATGTCGAAGATGGCGGAAGCCAGCGGCCCGGTCACCGCGTCGAGAAAGATGCGCGGCTGCTCGGCCTTCACCACCTCGCGTAGCGCCGCCTTGAAATCCGGCGCCTTTTCGTTGAGGACGTGCGCCGCGCCGAGCGCTTTCAGCGCCGCGATCTGGTCGTCGCGGCGCACGGTGACGATCGGCCGGAAGCCCTCTCCGTTGGCCAGGCCAATGATCAGCTTGCAGAGCTGGCTGGCGCCGGCGGTCATCATAAAGGCCTTTCCGCCTTCCTCCTTGACGACGTCGAACATGGCGAGCGCGGTGAGCGGGTTGACGATCATCGCCGCGCCATCCTCGTCGCTAACGGTGTCGAGCAGCGGGATGCAAACATCGGCCTCGGCTACGGCATAGTCGGCCCAAGAGCCCCAATTGGTGACGCCCGTGGCAAAAGCGACACGCTTGCCGATCAGGCCTTTGGGATCGGGTTCGTCCCCGCTGGCGACGACAATGCCGACGCCCTCGAAGCCCGCCGGCTGTCCCTTGGCGCGCGGCTGGCCGTACTGGCCCTTGACGAAGGCGATGTCGGAGGGGTTGATCGAGGCGAGGTTGACCTTGATCAACACCTGCGTCGGTCCGGGTGTCGGCACCGCGATGTTGCCCGGCTCGAGATACGGCTCCATCGCCTCCAGCACACTGCCGCTCGGCGTCCTGGTGTAGCCGTCGCCGACCAGCAGCAGCGCCTTCATTTCGGAGGGGACGGCCATTGGAACACTCCGTGCTTGGGCTGTCGGCATCGCCGGATGACGATGCCGGCGCTCAGACCTTTTCCTGCGTGTATTTCTTCAGCTCGGTGCGCGCCACCTGACGGCGATGCACGGCGTCCGGCCCGTCGGCAAGGCGCAAGGTCCGCAGATGCGTCCACGACCGCGCCAGCGGCGTGTCCTGGCTGATGCCTTGCGCGCCGAACATCTGCACGGCCTCGTCGGTGACCTTGAGCGCGACGCGGGGTGCCACCACCTTGATCTGGCTGATCCAGGGGGCCGCGGCGCGGGCGTCGCCCTGGTCGATCATCCACGCCGCCTTGAGGCAGAGCAGCCGGGCCATTTCGATCTCCATGCGGCATTCGGCGATGATGTCGAAATTGGCGCCGAGCTTTGCCAGCTTCTGGCTGAAGGCCTCGCGGCGCAAGGAACGCTGGCACAGCATCTCGAGCGCCATCTCGGCCTGTCCGATGGCGCGCATGCAGTGATGGATGCGGCCGGGGCCGAGCCGCCCTTGCGCGATCTCGAACCCCCTGCCTTCGCCGAGGATCAGGTTCGATGCCGGTACCCGCACATTGTCGAAGCGAAGATGCATGTGGCCGTGCGGCGCGTCGTCATCGCCATAAACCTGCATGGCCCGCACCTTGGTCACGCCTTTTGTGTCCGATGGCACCAGGATCATCGAATGACGGCGGTGCTGCGGCTCGTCATCGCCGCCGGTCCTGACCATGACGATGTAGATGGCGCAGCGCGGATCGCCTGCGCCCGAAGCCCACCATTTCTCGCCGTTGAGCACATAGTCGTCGCCCTGACGTTCGCAGCGCATGGCAATGTTGGTGGCATCGGACGAAGCGACATCCGGCTCGGTCATCAGATAGGCCGAACGGATCTTGCCATCGAGCAGCGGTTCCAGCCATGCTTTCTTGTGGTCGGCCGAGCCGTACCGCTCGAGCACCTCCATGTTGCCGGTGTCGGGCGCCGAGCAGTTGAAGGTCTCGGCGCCGAGATGCGCCTTGCCCATCTCCTCGGCCAGATAGGCGTATTCGACGGTGGAAAGGCCGTAGCCGCGTTCCGAGCCGGTCAGCCAGAAATTCCACAGGCCGCGCTCTCGTGCGGTCTTCTTCAGCCCTTCGAGGATCTCGCTCTGGCGCGCACTGTAGACCCAGCGGTCGCCTTCCTTGCCCACCTCGCTGAGAAACTCCCTGTCGAGCGGCATGATTTTGTCGCGCACCATGGCCGCGACGCGCGCATGGATCGGCTTCAGCCGCTCGGTCATGCCGAGATTCATCTCCGTCATCGGTCGCTAACCCTTCATGCATGCCAGGCATTTTGTCAGTGGCAAGGATGACCGTACTTCGGATAGCCTTGTCAACGCGAACTGTTTGCCCGCATGCCGAGCGCGGAGGATTGTGATGAGCTATCTGGACGAGCTGTTTTCGGTGGCCGGCAAGACTGCGCTGGTGACGGGTGCCGCGACCGGCATCGGGCGCATGGCGGCGACCGCGCTGGTGCAGGCCGGCGCCAACGTGATGATCGCGTCGCGCAAGGGCGATGACTGCATCAAAGTCGCCGAAGAACTGAACGAGCTTGGCGCATCCGGCCGGGCCGAAGGCTTCGCCGGCGATGTCTCCAGCGAAACCGGCATTGCCGCACTCGTCGCCGACGTCAAAGCGCGGACCGGGAAACTGCATATTCTGGTCAACAACGCCGGCGTCTCCTGGGGCGCGCCGCTGGAAAGCTTCCCCTATTCGGCATGGGCCAAGGTGTTTGGCGTCAACGTCACCGCGGTCTTCCATCTGACCCGCGAATTGCTGCCGCTGCTTGATGCCGCCGCCAGCGACGCCGATCCGGCCAGGGTGATCAATCTCGGTTCGGTGATGGGCACGCAGCCGCTGGCCGACGACGCCTATTCCTACACGGCGTCCAAGGCAGCCGTGCATCATCTGACCCGCACCCTTGCGCTCGAGTTCGCCGGCCGCCGCATCACCGTCAATGCCTTCGCTCCCGGCCCCTTCCAGAGCCGGATGACGGCATTCGCCACCAGTACGGATGAGCAGGCCAGGCACGTCGGCAGCCATGTTCCGATCGGCCGTATCGGCGCACCGGATGACATTGCCGGCGCAACGCTCTATTTGTGCAGCCGTGCAGGCAGCTATGTCACCGGCGCCATCCTGCCGATCGACGGCGGACAGTCGGTGCAGCATGGGCTGACCCTGTTCAAGGAATGACATTTTCCGGCCACAGAAGCCGGGGGTGAACTGGAGGACATGAGCGTGGAACCGATCAGTCTCGATGTGCTTCTGGCCAGTGTCGGCAAGGAGGTTGGCGTGTCGCCATGGCGGGCGGTCACGCAACGCATGATCGACCAGTTCGCCGACGCCACCGACGACCACCAGTTCATCCACTGCGATCCGGAGCGGGCCATGCGCGAAACGCCGTTCGGCGGCACCATCGCGCACGGCTTCCTATCGCTGTCGCTGTTGTCGGCGATGACCTTCGAGACCATGCCGCCGCTGGAAAACGGCAAGATGGGCGTCAACCACGGCTTCGATTCGCTGCGCTTCCTGGCGCCGGTGAAAACGGGCGCGCGCATCCGCACGCGTTTCGTGCTGGCCGACGTCAAGGTCAGGCCGTCGGGCTGGGTGCAGACCGCGCATGACGTGACGATCGAAATCGAAGGTTCGAAGAAGCCGGCACTGACCGCGCGCTGGCTGACGCTGACCTTGATCGAACGCCAGCCCGAGACGGCATGAGTGATCCCGTACTCGACCAGGCAGCGCTTGCGCCTTACCTCGAGGCGAACATACCGGGCTTTTCCGAGCTTGCAGCAGTCGAGAAGTTCAAATCCGGCCAATCGAACCCGACTTACCTTTTGACGGCGGCAAGCGGCCGTTACGTGCTGCGCGCCAAGCCGCCGGGGCAATTGCTGAAATCGGCGCATCAGGTCGACCGCGAATTCAGGGTGATGAGCGCGCTTGCCGGCACCGCCGTGCCCGTGCCTGCCATGCTGCATCTGTCGGCGGAAGACTCGCCCATCGGCCGCATGTTTTACGTGATGGATTTCCTGGACGGCCGCATTTTCTGGGATCCGGCGCTGCCGGAGGCAGGCGACAACGAAGAACGCGCCGCCATATACGATGCCATGAACGAAACCCTCGCGGCGCTGCACGAGATCGATGTCGGGACAGTGGGGCTCGGCGATTTCGGGCGGCCGGGAAATTATTTCGAGCGCCAGCTGGCGCGCTGGACCAGCCAGTACCGCGCCTCGGAGACTGACGCAGTCGCCGAGATGGACGGGCTGATTGCCTGGTTGGAAACGCATATGCCCGCCGATGACGGCCGGATCTCGTTGGTGCATGGCGACTACCGGCTGGACAATCTGATCTTCGCGCCGGACCGGCCGAAGGTGCTGGCGGTGCTCGACTGGGAATTGTCGACATCAGGCCACCCCTTCGCCGATATCGCCTATCAATGCATGCAATGGCGGCTGCCGCACACTTCCGGCTTTCGCGGCCTGGGCGGTGTCGACCGTTCCGCACTCGGCCTGCCCTCCGAGGAGGACTACGTCGCCGCCTACTGCCGGCGGCGCGGGCTCATCGGTATCGGCAACTGGACGTTCTACCTCGCCTTTTCCTTCTTCCGGCTGGCCGCGATTTGCCAGGGCGTCTACAAGCGGGCGCTGGACGGCAACGCCTCCAATCCGGAAAAGGCCCGGACCTATGGCGAGGCGGTAAAGCTGCTTTCGCGCCTTGCCGCGAAGCTGATCGACAAGGAGGCGTGATGGGCCGCTTTGACGGAAGCAAAGGTGCTGATCACGGGTGCCGCCAACCTCGACAAGCGTCGGCACGATCCGAAGCATACCGCTTGGGAACTTCCCGTGCCCTTGTCCGTTTCCGTACAGCGTATATAATTTAGCCAGCCACCAACCAACCAAAGGCACCAGATCTTGCCGCAGAGCGTCCAGACACGCCGCGAGAAGCAAAAGGCCGAACTGCGCTCCGAACTTGTCGAGGCCGCGCACAAGCTCGTCCAGGAAGAAGGCTATGAAGGCCTGACCATCCGCAAGCTGGCCAAACGGGTCGGCTACGCCCCGATGTCTGTCTATTCCTACTTCGCCGACAAGCAGGACATCCTGTTCGCTCTGGCCGAGGATGCGTTCGAGACGCTGGCCCGCCGCATCGAGGAGCATCCATCCGATGATCCGATCGAGGCCTTGCAGGCGGTGATGACCGAATATGCCGCTTTCGGACTCGGCAATCCCAACGAATACCGCACCGTGTTCATGACCGAAAAGACCAAGCTGCCGGAAGGCTACAATGAAATGGAGGAGAGCAACCCTGCTATGAAGGTGCTGATCAGCAGGGTCGAGGCCTGCGTCGCCGCCGGCAAATTGCAGGGCGATCCGCGCGCCATCGCCACCATGCTGTGGGCGGTCGGCCACGGCACGATCTCGCTGCTCATCACCTTTCCGTTCTACCCCTTCGGCGATCCGCAGGCCTTCGTGAAGCGGATGTGCGATTTCACGCTCGCCACGCTCAGCACGCAAAACGTCCCGCCGCTGACCGAGACACCGGTCAACTGCTGAGCGTCGTTTCCTTTGGTTTGTGTATTCTCCTCCAGACCTTGGGGGGTCTTGGTTAACAAAAAATTTATTGTACGCGTACGGTTTTCCTTGAACTTCGCGATCGACGGGCGTATATGTACAGCGCATCGTACATGTACGAGAGAAATTCACCCGTCGGTACGAATTGAATTCGACCCGGAAACCGGAGACTGACAATGAAAAAGACACTCCTCACCCTCGCCGCCGTGCTGGCGCTTTCGGGCTCGGCCTTCGCCGCCAACACCACCCATCCCGTCAAACATGCGCCGGTGGCGGCCTGCGTTGACACCAGGACCAACGTAAAGCTCGATTGCGCTTCGACCGGTTCGGTCGAGAAGAAGGGTGCCACGCAAAATACCGCTGAAGGCAAGGGCCCGCGGCTCGGCATCAGCATCAATCCGTGGATTGTACCAAGCGCATTTTGACATCAGCAAAGATCGCGTCTGGCCGGCACAAGCCGGCCAGCTTCAGCCGACCGAAACCGGCAGCTTCGCCGCTGAACTCTCGAAGGCCGCGTCGATCAGCTTTTGCATGTCCGCGGCACGCCGGAACGACGGATCGCCATTCCGGCCTGTATCCAGCGCATCGGCAAAGCGTCGCGCATTGCGCTTGACACTGGGCAGCGCCAAGATCTGCCAGCGCTGAAGATCGACATCGCCGCCGAGACAGGCCGACAGGTTCGATGCCTTGCCGTCGGTTTCGACCCTGATGGCGCCCTTGGTGCCGTGCAGGGCCAGCGACAGATCGTTGGCGTGGCCGGTCATGTAGCGGCTCGCCACGATCGTAGCGAGCGCACCGGAACTGAGCCGCGCCGTCATTGCCACGCTGTCATTGGCGTCCAGCACATAGTCGCCGATGCGCTCGCCCTCGGCCTTCGGAAACGTCACCAGATCGGCATGCAGGCTGACGATATCCTGGCCGGCGCCATAGGTGGCGAAGTCCAGGATATGGATGCCGACATCGCCCAGCACACCGGTCGAACCGTGCCGGCTCGACAAGCGCCAGAGCCATTTGTCCTCGACCCGCCAGTCGCCCCACGACTGGCTGACCAGCCAGCTTTGCCGGTAGCTCGCCTCGACATGGCGCAATTCACCGATCTCGCCGGCCTGAACCATGCGCCGTGCCTCCTGGATCGCCGGTGAGTTGCGATAGGTCAGGTTGACCATGTTGACCACCCCGGCTGCCTCGGCCGCTTGCGTCATAACAAGTGCGTCGGCGTGGTTCGGCGCCAGCGGCTTTTCGCAAAACACGTGTTTCCCCTCAGCAAGCAGCGCCAGCGTCGTTGCCAGATGCGCACCATCCGGCGTCGCGTTGATGGCGGCATCGAACTGACCCCAGGCGATCGCCGCCTCCAGGCTCTCGAAAGATTCGCCGATCTTGCTGACGGCGGCAAACGCCGCCGCGCGGCCAGGCATCTGATCGACGCAAGCGACGATGCTGCAGCCGGGAATCCCGGCAAACTCCTCGACATGATGCCCGGCGATACCGCCGGTGCCGAGCAGAAGAATTCGATGCATCAGTTCAGGCCCCCAGCCACCTCACACCCCAATCAGCTCAGGCCCGAATCAACTCAGGCCCTTGTCGCCGTCGGCATGCAGGCGCAGCCCCTTCTGCACGATCTTCTCCTTGGCCGCATCCGTCGGCACGTTCGGCGCATTGGTGATGCCGGACCATGCCGGCGCCGGGTTGTGCGCCCAGTGCACGGCGTTGCGCAGCACCTGCTGCACGCCCTCATTGTGATAGATCGGATAGGTCTCGTGACCGGGCGAGAAGTAGAAGATCCGTCCCGCGCCGCGCTGGTAGGTCAGCCCGGACCGGAACACCTCGCCACCCTCGTACCAGGAGACGAACACCGTCTCCAGCGGCTCCGGCACGGCGAAGGGCTCGCCATACATTTCGGTCTCGCCGATCTCCAGGCACTCGCCGATGCCTTGCGCGATCGGGTGGCCGCGGTTGATCGCCCAGACGCGCTCGCGCTCGCCCGCCTCGCGCCATTTCAGCGAACAGGGCGTGCCCATCAGCCGCTTGAATATCTTCGAGTAGTGGCCGGAATGAAGCACGATCAAGCCCATCCCTTCCCACACCCGCTTCTGCACCCGCTCGACGATCTCGTCCTTGACCTCGCCATGCGCCGCGTGGCCCCACCACAAAAGCACGTCGGTGGCCGCCAGGCGCTTTTCGCTCAGGCCGTGCTCGGGCTCCTGCAAGGTGGCGGTGGTCGCCTCGATGCCCTTGTCCTGGTTGAGGGCGGCGGCAATGGTGCCATGCATCCCCAAGGGATAGAGGTCGCGCACGGCGGCGTTGGTCTGCTCATGGACATTCTCGCCCCAAACGATCGCTTTTGTCGGCATTTTCATCTCCCAAAGCGCTTTAAATAGCATGTCAAAAGGGATTGAGAAGGTCCCGATGCCGCCTGGCCCGATGGAATACTACGTCTTGCGCTTCTTGCGCCCCGGCACGGTCTTGGCCTTGCCCGGTTTCGCCGGTGCGCCGGGGATGGCGGTTCCGGTAATGGATATCGGATCACTGGCCGGGAACGTGTCTTCGAGGCCTTCCTCGAGTTCCTCTTCGGCGCTCGGGGCTTCATGTCGCTCATGTTCGAGCGAGCGGACGGCCGATGTCTTTATGACCGGCGACTTCGGTGCGGAATTCGACGGCATCGGCATTCTCCCTCGGCGTGCGGATGCAGAACGAGCGTGCCCTGCAAAACGTTCCGAGTTCAGACCGCCGCGTCGCGCGATCCCTCGGACAGGAAAGTAAAGACATAGTCCGAGAAGGAACGCCAGCATTCGACCCGGAAGGCATCGGCGGCTGTGCGCAGCAGCACGATCTCGGTCTTGCCCAGGATGGTGCGCGACGCTGCGCCCACCGGGAAGGCGTCGAGCGACAGGTCCTGCGGGCAGCCAGCATTGATCGTCGCCGCTGCCTCAGTGCCCGTCACCGATATCGCGATGTTGCGATGCGAGACGCCGACCGCCGAATGCAGCGCGGATACTTTGGCGCAATCGGCGAGCGGATCGTTGCCGGCCTCATCGATCACAAGCCATTCGTCGGGACCGAGCCACAAGACGGTGCGCCCGCCCTTCGCGGCAGAGGTTTTCGGCTTGTTCGGCAAGGTCACGCCGAGCGCCTTCGAAAGCGCTGCAACCGAGGCTTCCGGCGCACGCAATGACATGCGCTCGGCCGGCGGCAATACCTCGACCTTGGCGCCGGCAGCAGTGGTGCTGCGTCCAGCCAGCGCCGGACGACGTTCGACCGAGGGCGATGCAGCCGGAGCCGTTTTCCTTGCAGCAGCCTTAGCCATTGAGGCGCCCTCCCGTCTCGTCGAAGAACACCATGCCGGTAACCTCCACTTCGATCACCCCATTCGGCATCGGCACATAGAGGGTCTCGCCCATCCGGTCGCGGCCGCCGGCGACCAGCGCCAATGCGATCGAGCGGCCGCAATTTTCCGACCAGTAGCTCGAGGTGACATGGCCGATCATCTTCATCGGGATCGCCTGCTTCGGATCCTCGACGATCTGCGCGCCTTCTTCCAGCACCACTTTGGGGTCCCTGGTCTTGAGGCCGACCAGCTGCTTGCGGCCCTTGGCGACAAGGTCCGGCCGCGTCAAACCCCTGATACCGACGAAATCGGTCTTCTTCTTGCCGACCGCCCAGTCGAGCCCGGCGTCGTTCGGCGTTACCGTGCCATCCGTGTCCTGGCCGACGATGATGTAGCCTTTTTCGGCGCGCAGCACGTGCATCGCCTCGGTGCCGTAGGCGGCCGCACCATGCTTCTGGCCCTCGGCCCACAGGGCTTCCCAGACCGCCTGGCCATAGTCGGCCGGCACATTGACCTCGAAGCCGCGCTCGCCGGTGAACGACATGCGAAACAGCCGCGTCGGCACGCCGCAGATCTTGCCTTCACGCACCGACATATGCGGCAGCGCCTCGTCGGACATGTCGATGCCTTCGACCAGTGGCGCGATGATGTCGCGGGACTTGGGCCCCTGCACGGCGATAACAGCCCACTGCTCGGTGATCGAGGTCAGCCAGACATTGAGATGCGGGAACTCGGTCTGGAGATAATCCTCCATGTGGTTCATGACGCGCGGCGCGCCGCCGGTCGTCGTCGTCACGTGGAAACGGTCGGGGGCCAGCCTGCCGACGACGCCGTCGTCATAGATGAAGCCGTCCTCGCGCAGCATGATGCCGTAGCGGCAGCGGCCGGGTTCCAGCTTCTCCCATGGGTTGGTGTAGAGCAGTTCCATGAACTTGGCCGCATCCGGCCCAACCACCTCGATCTTGCCCAGCGTAGAGGCATCGAACAGGCCCGCCGTCTTGCGCACCGCGACGCATTCGCGGTCGACCGCGGCATGCATGTCCTCGCCCGCCTTGGGGAAATACCAGGCGCGCTTCCACTGGCCGACATCCTCGAACACGGCACCTTGCGCCTCGGCCCAGGGATGGATCGCGGTTCTGCGCGTCGGGTCGAACAGCGGACCGCGCGCATGGCTGACGATCGCGCCGAAGGTGACCGGCGTATAGGGCGCACGGAACGTGGTCAGGCCGACCTCCGGGATCGGCTTTCCCAGCGTCTCGGCGGCAATCGCCAGGCCGTGCATGTTGGAGGTCTTGCCCTGGTCGGTCGCCATGCCGTTGGTGGTGAAGCGCTTGACGTGCTCGATCGAGCGCATGCCTTCGTGCACCGCCTGGCGGATATCTTTGGCGGTGACGTCGTTCTGGAAATCGACAAACGCCTTCACAGTCGTGTCCGGCCCGGCGCCGGGCGCCGCGCCCAACATACCGCGCGACCAGCTCTCCGACGCATCGACCTTCGGCTTACTGCTCTTGGCGGCTTTGGCGCCGGCATCTTTCGCCGCCTTGGCGCCCGCCGCATAGGCCTCGTCCACCGTCGCCGACAGCCCGTCGGTGCCGTTGCAGGCGCCCACCGAGACGCAGTCCTGCGCATAGGTGCCCGGCACGAAGCGCTTGGTCTCGTCGTTGAAGGCGACCTTTCCGCGCGACTGCGAGAACAGATGCACCGACGGCGTCCAGCCGGCCGACATCAGGATCGCATCGACCGCGATGGTGCGTTCGCCGCCGCCATTCTTCGGCTGCACGGTCATCGACGACACCCTGAGCTTACCGCCAGCGCGGATCACCGCGCGGCCGAAATTGATCTCGATGCCGAGCGCCCTCGCCTCGTCGATCACCGGTCCGGTCGGATTTTCGCGCAGATCGACGATCGCCGCCACGTTGACGCCGGCCTTCTTCAGGTCGATCGCCGCCGCGTAAGCAGAATCATTGGCGGTGTAGACGCCGACATTCCTGCCGACCGCGACGCCATAGTGGTTGAGATAGGTGCGCGCGGCACCCGCCAGCATGATGCCCGGCCGGTCATTGTCGGCAAACACCATGTGGCGCTCGATCGCGCCCGAGGCCAGCACCACGCGCTTGGCCCGGACCTGCCACAGCCGCTCGCGCGCCAGATCGTGGCCGGGGGTCCTCAGATGCTCGCTGACACGCTCGACCAGCCCCACAAAATTCTGCGCATAGTAGCCGAACGCCGTCGTTCGCGACAGCACGCGGACATTGTCCATTGCGGCGAGCTTCGCCACGGCAGCTTGCGCCCAGGCAAAACCGTCCTGGCCGTCGATTTTCGCGCCGCTCTCGAAACGCAGGCTGCCGCCGAACTCGGCCTGCTCGTCGGCGAGGATGACGCGCACGCCGGTCTCAGCCGCCGCAAGCGCTGCCGCGATGCCTGCCGCACCGCCGCCCAGCACCAGCACGTCGCAATGCGCATAGCGCGATGAATAATGGTCGGGATCCGGCTGGTCCGGGGAAACGCCAAGACCGGCTGCGGCGCGGATCTTTGGCTCGTAGAGCCTCTTCCACGCCGCTTTCGGCCACATGAAGGTCTTGTAGTAGAAGCCGGCCGAAAGCAGCGGCGAGGCGATATCGCTGACCGCACCGAGGTCGAAGGACAGTGACGGCCAGCGGTTCTGCGACTGCCCATCAAGCCCGTCATAGAGCTCCTGCACGGTCGCCCGCACGTTCGGCGTCTTGCGTGCCGCGTCGCGCTTGATTTCGACCAGGGCGTTCGGCTCCTCGGCGCCCGCCGACAGGATGCCGCGCGGACGGTGGTACTTGAACGAACGGCCGACGAGATGGACGCCATTGGCGAGCAGCGCCGAGGCCAGCGTGTCGCCCTCGATGCCGGCATAGGACCGGCCATCGAAGCTGAACCGCGCGGTCTTGGCTTGGCTGAAGCGGCCAGCGCCGGGAATGCGGAACGCGCCGCTCATTTGGCAACTCCCGGCAGCTTCGACGGCTTCGGCTCGCCGGCCTTGTAGGTCATGACGAATTTGTCGGTGACGGTGTCGCGTACGGCATTGAAGAAGCGCGCACAGCCATGCATGTGCCGCCAGCGCTCATAAATGATGCCCTTGGGGTTGGAGCGGATGAAGAAGAACTTTTCAAAATCGTCGTCGCTCTCGCCGGCCATATTGGCCGAGCGCGCGATGTGCGCCTCGCCGGCGTTGCGGAACTCGAGTTCCGGACGCTCTTCCTCGCAATAGGGGCAGCGGATGAGAAGCATTTGGTTCGTTCCTACAATTCGCCGTGGCCGACGCGGGCGCCCGCCGGTTGATCGCAAAGCTTCTGTCCCAGGGTCGCGAACGGTGCGACGAGCCGGATGCGCTCTTCCACGCTTGCAGCGGGACGAAACAGATCGCGGGACGCCATGTTGCCGAGGGTGAGCTGCATCGGATCGGTTGTGACGATGACTTGACGCGGCTGGAATGTCTCGTCTTCTTCGAGCCCTTCGGGTCGTCCCTCGAAGAACATCACCACCCTCTGGCCGCCGCTCCAGACGCAGGCCAACGTGCCGTCATCGACCGAAAACGGCCAGCCGGCTTCGTTGCCGGCACGGCTGATCGGCTGCGTGCGCACTTCATCCGGCGAGGGAAAATGGAACATGCCCCGTTCTCCCGCCAGCACTTGCTCCCCCGCCAGCATCAGCGGCATCGCGACAGCCATCTCAGCCATCATCAGTGCGCCACCGCCGCCGCCGCCGCCTCGTCGATGAGCCGGCCGGTGCGGAAACGCTCGATGGTGAAGGGCGAGTTGATCGGATGCGGATCGTCTTTCGCGATGGTGTGGGCAAAGACATGGCCCGAACCCGGCGTTGCCTTGAAGCCGCCCGTGCCCCAGCCGCAATTGACATAGAGGCCGGGCACCGGCGTCTTGGCCAGGATCGGCGAGCGGTCGGGCGTGACGTCGACGATGCCGCCCCACGAGCGCAGCATCTTCATGCGCGTGAAGATCGGGAACATCTCGCAGATGGCGTCCAGCGTATGCTGCAATATGTGCAAGCCGCCGGTCTGCGAGTAGGAGACATACTGATCGGTGCCGGCGCCGATCACCAGCTCGCCCTTGTCGGACTGCGAGATATAGGCGTGCACCGTGTTCGACATCACCACGCAGGGCACCACCGGCTTGACCGGTTCCGACACCAGCGCCTGCAGCGGATAGCTTTCCAGCGGCATGCGCACGCCGGCCATGTTCATGATGACGGAGGAATGGCCGGCGGCAACGACGCCCACCTTCTTGGCGCCGATGAAGCCGCGCGTCGTGTCGACCCCCATCACCGCGCCATTGGCCGCCCGCTTGACCCCGGTGACCTCGCAATTCTGGATGATGTGGACGCCGCGCGCCGAGGCGCCGCGCGCATAGCCCCAGGCAACGGCATCATGACGGGCCGTGCCGCCGCGCCGCTGCAGCGACGCACCGACCACCGGATAGCGCGCATCCCTGGAGGTGTTGAGCGGTGGGCAGAATTCCTTCGCCTGCTCCGGCGTCAGCCATTCATTGTCGATGCCGTTCAGCCGGTTGGCGTGCACGTGGCGCTTCAGCACCTGGACGTCGTGCACATTGTGGGCGAGCATCATGACGCCGCGCGCCGAATACATGACGTTGTAGTTGAGTTCCTGGCTCAAGCCATCCCACAGCTTCAGCGCATGGTCGTAGATGCCGGCGCTCTCGTCATAGAGATAGTTGGAACGGATGATGGTGGTGTTGCGGCCGGTGTTGCCGCCGCCGAGCCAGCCCTTTTCCAGCACCGCGACATTGGTGATGCCGTGCACGGTGGCGAGGTAATAGGCGGTGGCCAGGCCATGGCCGCCGGCGCCGACGATGATGACGTCGTATTCTTTCCTGGGCTCAGGCGAGGACCACTGTTCCTCCCAGCCCTTGTGACCGCGCATGGCTTCACGGGCGATGGCGAATACCGAATATTTCTTCAACGTCCCAACCTCGCCCCAAAAAGGCTTCGCGAATGGCGGCCGGCGTTCATTCGGTCCCGGCGCGCGAGGTGTATCACTAGCGAAACAGCGCTTCCACCCTTGCGCTGTTTGCGACGGCGCTTGCCGTTTTGCGCCGTGGCGGAAAAGACGCATCCGGCGCTTCCACACATTGGCAGGTATCGGGTGGCTCGTGCTTGCCCCATCTGCGACCAAGCATCTCGGATCGCCGCTAAAGCCGACGCGAAGAAAAGGATGCAAAAATGTTCGCACTCGCCAACAAGATCGCCATCGTCACCGGCGCCAGTTCCGGCATCGGCCGGGCCTCGGCAAAACTCTTTGCCGAGGAAGGCGCCAAGGTCATCGTCGCCGCCCGCCGCCAGGCCGAGCTCGATGCGCTTGTCGCCGAGATAGAAGACAATGATGGCGCGGCCATCGCGCTTGCCGGCGATGTCAGGGACGAAGCCTATGCAAAGGCCCTTGTCGATCTGACGGTCGAAAAGTTCGGTGGGCTCGACATCGCCTTCAACAATGCCGGCGCCGTCGGCCGGATGGGGCCGATTTCGGACCTGCCGCTGGAAGGCTGGCGCGAGACGCTCGACACCAATCTCACCAGCGCGTTTCTCGGCGCCAAATACCAGGTGCCGGCAATGGTCGAGCGTGGCGGTGGTTCGCTGATCTTCACCTCCACCTTCGTCGGCCACACAGTCGGCATGCCAGGCATGACCAGCTATGCCGCGAGCAAGGCCGGGCTGATCGGGCTGACCCAGGTGCTGGCCGCCGAATACGGCCCGAAAGGTGTGCGGGTCAACGCGCTGCTGCCCGGCGGCACGGACACGCCGGCGGCAACCTTCAAGACTCCGGAATCGCGGACCTTCGTCGAAGGCCTGCATGCTTTGAAGCGTATCGCTATGCCGGAGGAGATCGCCCGCTCGGCACTCTATCTCGCCTCCGACGCCTCGAGCTTCACCACCGGAGCGGCTCTGTTTGCCGATGGCGGCGTGTCGATCAATCGGACGTGAAGATTCCAGCGGCGGGATGCATGTTCATAGCCGCCAGGCAAACAGCCGCTCTTGATTTTTCGCCGCGATTTGGCGATTCCGTTCCTGTCTAAAAGCGGGTCTGGAACCATGATGCTGATCAGAACCTATGTGACTGCGAGCGCGATCGAAGGCGTCGGCGTGTTCGCCGCGGAGCCGATCGGGAAAGGCGCTTCGATCTGGCGGCTCGATCCGGATTTCGACCGGCTGATCCCCATGGACAAATACGAGACGGCACCCCCGCATCTTAGGGAACTGCTCGACCGCTATGCCTATCCGAGCCCGGACCGGCCGGGTTTCATGGTTTATGAAGTCGACAATGGCCGCTTCATGAACCATTCCAGCAATCCGAATACGGATTTTTCGCAATATGGCGGAGCCACCGCGACCCGCGACATCGCCGTGGGCGAGGAGATCACCTGCGACTACGGCGAGTTCTTCGAGGATTTCGAGCTGCTGCACCTCGCGACGGCCTAGTCGGCTCCTTATCTCATGGGCAAGTGGCACACTTGTCCCAGGGCAAACAGACGGCGGCTGGCCCCGCAAATTCATTTCCACTGTGGACAGCGCGGCATGATTCTGCTATCAGCCGCCCCAATTCGTGGTGTAAACCGCTGCGGAGGCTAGTGGCTATGGCCGCTTGCCTGTTGATATCAAACCCGAAAGACAGGATTGCCCGTGCAGGTACTCGTCCGCGACAATAACGTTGATCAGGCGCTTCGCGCTCTCAAGAAGAAGATGCAGCGCGAAGGCATTTTCCGCGAAATGAAGATGCGCGGTCACTACGAGAAGCCGTCCGAGAAGCGCGCCCGTGAAAAGGCTGAAGCCGTCCGCCGCGCCCGCAAGCTGGCCCGCAAGCGCGCCCAGCGCGAAGGCCTGCTGCCGATGACGCCGCGCCCGGTCGCTGCTGGCGCCGCCGGCGGTGCAGGTGGCGCTCCGCGTCCGCCGCGGTTCTAACGCCAATTTTTCGTCCTTTTCGAAGGATATCAGAGGTGGCGCGATGTAGAATCGCCGCCACCTTTTTGTTTTGATGTGACCGGTCCGGAGGGGGAGCCGGACCTGAACGACGCGGCTTGAAGTGAGGACAGGGCAGACATGAACGCAACAAGCGTGGAGCGCGGGACCGCATTGCGTGGTTTCGCCCTGACAGCGGCCCTGCTCTCCGGACTGGCGCTTGCCGGCTGCCAAACGGCGGGCCCGACCGGTGAATTCAACAACATCGACAAGGCGCAAGGGTCGAGCGAGAACATTTCCTCGCTGTCGGGGGTCATCCAGCGCAATCCCCAGGATCCCGAAGGCTACAATGTACGCGGCTCGGCCTATGGCCGTGGCGGTCAGTACCAGGCGGCGCTCAAGGATTTCAATCAAGCCATCCAGCTCAATCCGAATTTCTTCCAGGCCTATTCTAATCGCGCGCTCATCCAGCGCTTCCTCGGCAACCAGGAAGCCGCGCTCGCGGACTACAACCGTTCGATCCAGATCAACTCGAACTATGACGCCGCCTATATCGGCCGCGGCAATCTCTACCGCAAGGCGGGTCGCACCCAGGACGCCTTCAACGACTTCCAGAAGGCGATCCAGCTCGATACGACCGACGCGCGCGCCTACCACAATCGAGGCCTGATCTATCAGAGCCAGGGCCAGCACAAATTCGCCATCGAGGACTTCTCGACCGCCATCTCGCTGGCGCCGGACGCCGCCGAGCCCTACAACGGCCGCGGCCTCTCCTATCTGGCGACCAACGACGAGGACAACGCCTTCTCCGATTTCAACATGGCGATCAAGCTCGACGGCAGGAATGCCGAGGCCTGGTCCAACCAGGCGCTGATCTACGAGCGGCGCGGCGACAAGGCCAAGGCGGCGAAATCCTATAAGGAAGCCGTTCGCCTCGACCCTACCTACCAGCCGGCCAAGGATGGCCTCGCCCGCGTCAGCTGATCCCGGTTTCGGCAAGCGCTTCCCATACAAATCCGCGTGACATCCAAGTGCCGCGGGATCCTTTGCGTGTCCGAAAGGACGCACTTCGCAACCGCGCATTAACCCCGGCAGGAGGCTTTCGGCCCCTGCCTTGATCGCGCCAAGTTTTCGGCGGAACGGTCTACCCACCCAAGCCGTTGTTGAAAGTATTTTGCGAAAGGACTCTCCCATGATCAAGAAACTCGCCTGCGCCGCTGCCCTCGCCACGACGATGTTCGCGGTGGCTCCGGCCAGCGCCGGCAAGCTGCAACTCGGCACGCTCGATTGCACCATCGACGGCGGCACCGCTTATATCGTCGCTTCCAACAAGGGCGTGTCCTGTGTCTTCCGGCCTCATCATCACGGGCCGTCCGAGGTTTACACAGGCGTCATTTCCAAGATCGGCCTCGATGTCGGGCAGACGCATCAGGGCCAGCTCGTCTGGGCCGTGCTGGCTGCGACCCGGGACAGTGACGGAGGCGATCTCGCCGGCAGCTACTACGGCGTCAACGCCGAAGCGAGCGTGGTGACCGGCGGCGGCGCCAATCTGCTGGTTGGCGGCCTGGACAGCGCCTTCATGCTGGAGCCGCTCAGCGTCCAGGCGCAGACCGGCGTCAACCTTGCCGTGGCCGTGACCTCGCTGCAGCTGATCCATTCATTCAAGTGATTGCATGGAGCCATGCGCTCCATGCCCCCTCACTCCGCGGCGCGGAACCAGATAGGATGGTTCCGCGCCGTTGATTTTTGAGGGGACCATCATGCTGAAGACAGCCATCGCTGCCGCCATGTTCACCACGCTATCCGGAGCCGTGCGGGCGCAGGACCGAGGCGTAGAACTCGGCACGCTTGACTGTGCGATTGGCGGCGGCACCGGCTTCATCTTCGGCTCGAGCAAGGATCTGAGCTGCACCTTCAACCCCGCCGACAAAAGCTTCGCGCCGGAAGCCTATTTCGGCGCCGTCAACAAATACGGCCTCGACATCGGCACGACGAAGCAGACGATCATGCAGTGGATCGTGCTGACGCCGCTGAAGAACATCTATGCGCCGGGTGCGCTGGCCGGCGACTACATCGGCGCCAGCGCGGAGGTGACGGCCGCCGTCGGCGCCGGCGCCAATCTGCTGGTCGGCGGCTCCTCTCAGGCCTTCACCTTGCAGCCGCTCAGCTTGCAGACGCAGACCGGCATGAACCTCGCGATCGGCGTCAGCCAGTTCCAGCTGCGCAGCACCGAGAACTGATCGCGCAACGAACCCGCCAGGCGGAAAGGCTGCCGCGCGAACGATCCTCAAAAAACCGCTTGAGCTCAACCCCAGTTGAGGTTTTACAAGCCTGCCCCGAGCGCAACAACGCTCGATCCGGCGCTGTCGATTCGCATGGTCCTGCCGGAAACTTGTACTGGCTTCTGGCGTGCTGCGCTGGCGTCGAGATATGCAAGACAGGGGTGGAAATGACCGAGATCAGCACAAACAGGGTCGACTGGCGCTTATTGTGGGCAAGCGGCGACCTGGCGCGCTTCTGCTTCATCAGCCTCGGCATCCTGCTGCACGCCACCAACGAGACGATGGTGGCAACGGTGATGCCGGCCATGGTCGGCGAACTGGCGGGCGTACAGCTCGTCGGCTGGTCGCTGGCGATCTACGAACTCGGCGCTATCGTTGCCGGCGCGGCCGCCGGACGACTGGTGAGTTATGTCCCCTTGCGCACCAACATGGTGGTCGCCGCGCTGCTCTACGCAGCAGGCGCCTTGATATGCGCCACCTCGCCTTCCATGCAACTGTTCCTCGCCGGCCGCCTGATCGAAGGACTTGGCGGCGGTGCGCTGGTGTCGCTGGCCTTCGTCTCGGTCGAACGACTGTTCTCGCGCGCCATCTGGCCGCAGCTTTTCGGCATCATGTCGGCGATCTGGGGCGTCGCCGCCTTCAGCGGACCATTGCTCGGCGCGATCATGACCGAGCTTTTGTCATGGCGCTGGGCCTTCGGCATCTTCACCCTCGGCGGCGCCGCCATGGCGCTGGCAAGCTTCCTCGTGCTCAACACGCCGGAGGCGACGAGGCCGAGGGCAAGCACAGGCGGGGCGCCACCCTTCCCGTTCGCGGCCCTTGCCTGCCTTGCCGTCGCCATAGTGCTGATCGCCTCCGCCGGCGTCGACATCGCCTTGCTGCGCTCTTCGCTGCTGATGGCCTTCGGCCTCATCGGCCTGGTGCTGTTCTTCACCATCGACGCGCTGAAGCCGCGTTCGCGGCTGTTCCCGGCGCGGCTGTTCTCATGGCGCACGCCGGTCGGCGCCGGCATGACCATGGTTGCCGCCTTTTCGGTGGCGACCTGTTCCTTCGGCGTCTACGGGCCGCTGTTGCTGACCAGCCTTCACGACATTCCGCTGCTGACCACCGGCTACATCATCGCCGCCGAGTCGATCGCCTGGTCGATCCTGTCGATCCTGGTCGCCAACGCGCCGCCGCGGCGCGAGCGGCTGATCATCGTCGGCGGCGCGGTGATGATCGCGGCCGGCATCGCCGGCTTTGCGTATGCGATACCCCTGGGCTCCATCCCGCTGATCCTGATATGTGCCCTGTTGCAGGGCGGCGGCTTCGGCATCGCCTGGCCGTTCCTGACGCGCGTCATCGTCGCCTCCGCCCCGGAGGGCGAGCAGACCATCGCCTCGGCGGCGGTGCCGACCATGCAGCGCATCGGCTATGCCGTGGGCGCCGCCCTTGCCGGCATCGTCGCCAACGCCAGCGGCTTTTCGCAAGGTCTGAACCACGACGCGGCGGCGAACGTCGCGTCGTGGTTGTTTCTTGCCTTCGTGCCGCTCGGCATTGTCGGCTGCCTCGCGGCTTTGCGGGTTTCCAGACCGCTTGGCCAGCCACGGGAAGCTATCGGCTAAAACCTGGCCTGCTCACTCAACCTCGCGCAGGCGGTAGCCGACGCCCGTCTCGGTGGTGATGTAGCGCGGCTGGTCGGGGCTCTTCTCGATCTTTTGCCTGAGCTGCCGGACATAGACCCTGAGATACTGCACATCGGTCGAGTCGCCCCAGACCTGCTTCAGCAGGAAATGGTGTGTCAGCACCTTGCCGGCGTGCTGCACCAGCATGCGCAGGATGTCGTATTCCTTCGGCGACAGCTTTACCTCCTTGCCCTCTACCTTGACGATGCGCTTGACCAGGTCGACGCTGAGATCGCCGGTCTGGAAAATCGGCTTCTCGCCCTGTTGCTGGAACTTGTGGCGGAGCGCCACGCGAATGCGCGCCACCAGCTCGTTCATGCCGAAAGGTTTGGTGACATAGTCGTCGGCGCCGAGTTCCAGGGCCTGGACGATGCCGGCCTCGTCGGTTCGGCTGGACAGGATGACCACTGGAATGTCGAGACCATCGTCGCGCCATTTGCGCAGCAACTCATGACCGCTCATGCCGGGCAGCCCAAGGTCGAGCAGGACGAGGTCCGGCTTCTCCGCCTCCATCAGCTCGATCGCCACCTTCGCGTTCGGCGCCTCGCTGACCGCATAACCTTGACTGCCGAGCCCGACGCGCAGCAGCTTGCGGATCGGCGGCTCGTCATCGACGACCAATATCCTGACGTTCGAGTTTGTCATGCCAGGTCACCCACGTCGTGGTCGTCGGTATTCGAAGCGTCGAAATTGGGCGGATTTGCCGGCTTGGGCATTTTGATGGTGAACACCGCGCCCGAACCGTCGGTCCGGTTTGCCGCCATGATCGTGCCACCCATCGCTTCGACGAAGCCGCGGCAGATCGACAGGCCGAGCCCCGTACCAGCGCGGATCTGGTCGCCCTTGCGCACTCGATAGAACGTGTCGAAAATCCGTTCCAGATCGCCGGGAGGAATGCCTGGCCCTTCATCCATGATTTGCAGCAGGACGGAGCCATTGTCGGTCCAACCCTGCATGCGAATCGTCGAGCTTGCCGGGGCATATTTCGCCGCATTGTCGAGAAGATTGAACAACGCTTGCTCGAACAGCACCGGGTCGACCTTCAACATCGGCAAATCCCTGGGGATGTCGGTCTCGATCTTGTGCTCGCCAATGATTTTCCTGGCCCTTTGCAAGGCGGAGCCGACGATGTCGCCGACATAGTGAAAGGCGTAGTTCGGCTCCATCGCGCCGGACTCGATCTTGGTCATGTCGAGCAGATTGGCGATGAAGCGGTTCAACCGCTCGGATTCGTCGAGCACCGTCGACAGCAGTTCGGCCCGGTCCGGTTCGGGAAGCGCTGCTGAAAAATCCCGCAGCGTGCCGGCCGCGCCCATGATGGCGGCGAGCGGCGTTTTCAGATCATGGGAAATGGAGGTGAGCAGCGCCGAGCGCAGCCTGTCCGCCTCAGCGGCTAGCTTGGCACGGTCGACGTCGGCAACCAACTGAATACGCTCGATGGCGACCGCCGCCTGGTCGGCCAGTGCGTCAAGCAGCCGCTGCTGCTCGGGCGTCAGCAGCGGACCCTGCTTGTCGTTGTCGAGGCCGACGACCCCGATGGCCGTGCGCCCCGTCCGCAAGGGCAAATAGAGGCGCTTGGCGCCCGGAAGCGTGTCGGCGCCACGACCCGCCGCACGATTGTGCTCCCAGGCCCAGCGGGCGGCGGCGATGTCGGCCTCGGCCAGCGTGTCGTCGGGCGGATAGCCGGCCTTGACGGTGATGGTCCCGTCTTCCGGCAAAAGCAGCACCACCCGCAGCTTCAGCATTGAGGCGATCTGGAAGGCCGTGGCCCAAAGGACGTCGTCGAGCGTGCCGGCGCCGGCGAGCTTCTTTGAAAAGAGGTAGATGTCTTCCGTGGCCCGCGCCCGCGAGCGGGCGGCGACCGCCTGGCGCTGCACGCGCGCCGTCAGATTGCTGGCGATGACCGCAACGACGAGAAAGACGCCAAGCGCGACGATGCTCTCCGGATCCCGGATCGTCAGCGTATAACGAGGCTCCAGGAAGAAATAATTGAAAGCAAGGGCGCTGGCGAAACAAGCGTACAGAGCCGGCCACAGACCGCCGGTTACCGCCGATGCCAGTACGCCGATGAGAAGAATGATCGCCAGGTTGCGAACGTCGAGAAACTGGTCGAGAACGACGGCGAAGGCGAGCGAACCGATAACAAAGGCCGTGGCCTTGAGATAGGGCCAGATCTCGAACTGCCACTGCTCGTCCGCCGCCTTGACACTCCTCGACGTCACCTCGGCGTTGCGTTCGGTTCCTGAAATGACATGGACGCTGATGTCGCCGGCATTGCGGATGAGATCGTAGGTGAGCGAACCTTCGATCAATTCCCGCCAGCGCGACCGGGTCGGCCTGCCGACCACGATATGGGTGAAATTGTTCGCCGTCGCATGGCGAACAATGTCCTGCGCGATGTTCTGACCGGGAATGGTGGTCACCTCGGCGCCGAGCTGTTCGGCAAGCCGCAGGTTCGTAGCCAGCCGATCCTTGTCCGCTTCGGCCATGCTGGCCGAGCGAGGGCTGTCGACATGCAGCGCCGTCCACGGGGCACGGAGCCGGTCTGCCAGCCTGCGCGCATAGCGAATACGCGCCGCCCCGCCCGGACGCGCGTCGACGCAGACGAGAACCCTTTCCCCCGCGGCCCACGGTCCGGGAATGGCGTGGGCCTGCATATGGATCAGCAACTGGTCGTCGACGCGCTGCGCGGTGCGCCGCAGCGCCAGTTCCCTGAGCGCCGTCAGATTGCCCGGCGAGAAATAGTTCTCGATCGCGCGCTGCGCGGTGTTGGGGAAATAGACCTTGCCTTCCTCGAGCCGCTTGATCAGGTCGTCGGGGGTGAGATCGATGATCTCGACATCGTCGGCCTGGTCTATGATGGAATCGGGGACCGTCTCGCGAACCCTGACCTTGGTGATCTGGGCGACGACGTCGTTCAGGCTTTCGACATGCTGGATGTTGAGCGTCGTGTAGACGTCGATACCGTGCGTCAGGATTTCCTGGACATCGAGATAGCGCTTGGGGTGCCGGCTGCCAGGCGCATTTGTGTGGGCGAGTTCGTCGATGAGAACCAGCGCCGGGCGCCGGGCGAGGATGGCGTCGATATCCATCTCGTCGAGGATGCGCCCCTTGTAGTCGACCTTGCGGCGGGGAATGACCTCATAACCCTCGACCAGGGCCAGTGTCTCCTTGCGCCCATGCGTCTCGACGACACCGATCACCACATCCACGCCGTCGGTCAGCCTGGCGCGGCCCGACATCAGCATCTCGTAGGTCTTGCCTACGCCGGGAGCGGCACCCAGGAATATCCGCAGCCGGCCGCGACCTTCCCGCTCGGCATGGTCAAGCAGTGCGTCGGGAGAAGGTCTGGCGTCGTTGCTTCTGTCGTCCGGCATCGGGATCGATCATGGATGGCGCCGGGGATACTGTCGATCCCCGGCCCGCACCATTCACTGTTTCGCGGCGTCCAGCGCAAGGTTGAGACCGAGCACATTGACCACCGGTTCGCCCATGAAGCCAAGCTCCCTGCCCTCGACTTGGGCATCGACAAGCGCCTTGACCTTGGCTTCATCGATCCCCCTGGCCTTGGCCACCCTGGCGGCCTGGAAGTAGGCTGCTTCGGGACTGATATCGGGATCGAGGCCACTGCCGGACGTCGTCACCAGGTCCATCGGGACGGGCTGGTTCGGATTCTCCGCCTTCAGTCTTTCCGCGTCGCCCTTGATGCGGTCGATCAGCTTGGGATTGGTCGGGCCGAGATTGCTGCCGCTCGAGGCGGCGGCGTTGTAGCCGTCGCCGGCGGCCGAGGGGCGGCCATGGAAATACTTGTCGCTGGCAAAGCCCTGGCCGATCAGCTCGGAGCCGATGATCTTGCCGTCCTTCTCGACCAGGCTGCCATTGGCCTGGCGCGGGAACACCGCCTGGGCGATGCCGGTCATGCCCAGGGGATAGATCAGGCCGGTCAGGACCGTGAAGAAGACGATCATGATGATCGCGGGTCTTATCTGTTTGAACATGAGCGTAATTCCTTAAGCGAGGCCAAGCGCGGTGACGATCATGTCGATCGCCTTGATGCCGACGAACGGCACGATGAGGCCGCCGAGGCCGTAGACAAGCAGATTGCGGCTGAGCAGCGCCCCGGCGCCAATGGCGCGATATTTGACGCCCTTCAGCGACAGCGGGATCAGCGCGATGATGATCAGTGCGTTGAAGATGATGGCCGACAGGATGGCGCTTTGCGGCGTCGCCAGATGCATGACGTTGAGTGCCTGCAGCGGGCCGGTCGTCTGTCCCGGTGCGACGTAGAAGACGGCGAACATCGCCGGAATGATGGCGAAATACTTGGCCACGTCGTTGGCGATCGAGAAGGTCGTCAGCGAACCCCGCGTCATCAAGAGCGCCTTGCCGATCTCGACGATCTCGATGAGCTTGGTCGGATCGCTGTCGAGATCGATCATGTTGCCGGCCTCGCGGGCGGCAACCGTGCCGGTGTTCATGGCGACGCCGACATCGGCTTGTGCAAGGGCGGGTGCATCGTTGGTGCCGTCGCCGCACATGGCCACCAGCTTGCCCTTGGCCTGTTCGTCGCGGATCAGCTTCAGCTTGTCCTCCGGTGTGGCCTGCGCGAGGAAGTCGTCGACGCCGGCTTCCGCGGCGATGGCTGCTGCCGTCATCGGATTGTCGCCGGTGATCATCACCGTGCGGATGCCCATGCGGCGCAGTTCGGTGAAGCGCTCCCGGATACCGCCCTTGACAATGTCCTTGAGGTGGATGACGCCGAGCAGGCGGCCGTCGCGTTCGACCGCCAGCGGCGTGCCGCCGGACTTGGCGATCTCGTCGGCGATGGACTGGAGATCGCGGATGGATTCGCTGCTTGGGCGCGTGCCATGGGCGGCAGCTGCCGACTGGTTGACATGGGCAAGCACGGAATCGACGGCGCCCTTGCGCACCGACGAACCATCGATGTCGACGCCGCTCATACGGGTCTGCGCTGTGAAGGGCACGAAAGTGGCGTGCAGCGTTGCCATGTCACGGGCGCGGATGGCGTATTTCTCCTTGGCCAGCACGACGATGGAGCGGCCTTCCGGCGTCTCGTCGGCGAGCGAGGCTAGCTGAGCCGCGTCGGCCAGTTCCTGTTCGGTGACGCCCTTGACCGGGCGAAACTGCGTCGCCTGGCGGTTGCCGAGTGTGATCGTGCCGGTCTTGTCGAGCAGCAGCGTGTCGACGTCGCCTGCGGCCTCCACGGCGCGGCCCGACATGGCCAGCACGTTGAATCGCACCAGGCGGTCCATGCCGGCGATGCCGATGGCCGAAAGCAGCGCGCCGATCGTGGTCGGGATCAAGGTGACGAACAGCGCCACCAGAACGGTCACCGAGATATAGCCGCCCGAGTAGGAGGCAAAACTCGGGATCGTCGCGGTGGCCAGCACGAAGATCAGCGTCATGCCGACGAGCAGGATGTTGAGCACGATCTCGTTCGGCGTCTTCTGGCGCTCGGCACCTTCGACCAGCGAGATCATGCGGTCGAGGAAGGTATGGCCGGAGGCGGCGGTGATGCGGACGCGGACCCAGTCGGACAGCACCTGGGTGCCACCGGTGACCGCCGAACGGTCGCCACCGGATTCGCGGATGACCGGCGCCGATTCGCCTGTTATCGCCGCCTCATTGACCGACGCGACGCCCTCGACCACTTCGCCGTCCGACGGGATGATGTCGCCGGCCTCGACCAGGACGGCATCGCCGACCTTGAGGCTGGTGCCGGGCACGAGTTTGTATTTGGTGCGGTCCTCACCGGTCAAAAGCTTGGCCTGGGTCTCTGTGCGTGCCTTGCGCAGCGAATCCGCCTGCGCCTTGCCGCGGCCTTCTGCGACCGCTTCGGCGAAGTTGGCGAACAGCACGGTGAACCAAAGCCAGATGATGATCTGCAGCGTAAAGCCGAGATTGCCGCCTCCGGTGACCAGGTCCTTCACGAACAGCACCGTGGTGAGCGCCGAGACGACGGCAACGACGAACATCACCGGGTTCCTGGCCAGCGTGCGCGGATCGAGCTTGCGGAAGGCGCCGCCAATGGCGGGAACCAGGATGCGTGCATCCATGATGCTTGCTGATTTCGAGTTGCTCATTTTGAAGCTCCGGCTTCGGTGTTGTTGGACGGCACCCGATGATTGGATGCCGAAAGGAAATGCGGTGGCCCGTAGGCCAGCAGCCAGAGGACGAGCATGACTGCCGCAAGGCCGAGAAACGTCGACAGGGTCGGGAAAGGAGGAGGTCTCTCCTCCTTTCGGTGATCGTCCCTGTGGCCGACCTTGCGGCGCATGGCATTGAACCAGGACATGACGGTCTCAGAAGGTCTGCCCGTGAGCCATCGCCAGGTGCTCGATGATCGGCCCGACGGCGAGCGCCGGGAAGAAGGTGAGGCCACCGACGATCAGGATGACGCCGACCAGCAGTCCGACGAACAGCGGGCCATCGGTCGGGAAGGTGCCGGCGGAAGCCGGAACCGTTTTCTTCGCCACCAGCGAGCCGGCAATGGCCAGCGCCGGGATGATGACCAGGAAGCGGCCCATCAGCATGCCGATGCCGATCGTGATGTTGTACCAGGGCGTGTTGCCGCTGAGGCCGCCAAAGGCCGAACCGTTGTTGGCCGCCGCCGAAGTGTAGGCATACAGAACCTCGGAGAAGCCGTGCGGGCCGGCATTGCCCATCGACGCCACGCCGGTCGGCAGCACGACGGCGATGGCCGTGAAGATCAGCATCGCCAGCGGCAGGCACAGTATGGCCAGCATAGCCATCTTGACCTCCTTGGCCTCGATCTTCTTGCCCAGATATTCGGGCGTGCGGCCGACCATCAGGCCGGCAACGAAGACGGCGACGACGATGTACATCAGGATGCCGTAGAGACCCGCGCCGACACCGCCGACGATGACTTCGCCAAGCTGCATGTTGATGATCGGGATCATGCCGCCGAGCGCGGTGAACGAGCCGTGCATGGCGTTGACGGCGCCGCAGGAAGCGGCCGTGGTGATGACGGCAAACAGCGCCGACAGGGCGATGCCGAAGCGGCTCTCCTTGCCCTCCATGTTGCCGCCGTCGATGCCCAGCGCATGCACCAGCGGGTTGCCGGCGGCTTCCGCCCAGTAGCAGATGGCGACACCGGCGATGAACATGACGCCCATGGCCGAGAGGATCGCCCAGCCCTGGCGCTGGTTGCCGATCATGCGGCCGAAGACATTGGTCAAGGCGGCGCCGATGGCGAAGATCGACACCATCTGGATCAGGTTGGAGATCGCGTCGGGGTTCTCGAACGGGTGCGCGGCATTGGCGTTGAAGAAGCCGCCGCCATTGGTGCCGAGCATCTTGATGGCCACCTGCGAAGCGACCGGGCCGACGGCGATGGTCTGCTGCGCGCCTTCCAGCGTCGTGGCGTTGACATAGGCGCCGAGCGTCTGCGGCATGCCGAGCCAGACATAGACCAGCGTCAGCACGATGCAGAACGGCAGCAGCAGATAGAGTGTGGAGCGGGTCATATCGACCCAGAAATTGCCAATCGACTTGCCCGAAGCCCGCGCAAAGCCTCGGATCAGCGCGATGGCGATGGCAATGCCGGTGGCCGCCGAAACGAAGTTCTGCACCGTCAGCCCGGCCATCTGCACGAGATAAGACATCGTGCTCTCGCCACCATAGTTCTGCCAGTTGGTGTTGGTCATGAAGCTGGCGGCGGTGTTGAAGGCGAGCCCTGGTTCAACCGCTGTCATGCCGGCAGGGTTGTAAGGCAGGCTGCCCTGCAGGCGCTGCAGGGCATAAAGCACCAGGAAGCCGGCAAGGTTGAAGAGCAGCAGGGCGACGGCATAGGTGGTCCAGTGCTGTTCCTCGCGTTCGCTGGTTCCGCAAAGGCGGTACAGCCCGCGCTCAAGCGGGCCGAAGAGGGGCGAGAGCAGCGTGCGGTCGCCGTTGAAGACGCGGTGCATGTAGCCGCCGAGCGGCTTCACCAG
This sequence comes from Mesorhizobium sp. M0088, assembly GCF_040322895.1. Taxonomy (NCBI): domain Bacteria; kingdom Pseudomonadati; phylum Pseudomonadota; class Alphaproteobacteria; order Hyphomicrobiales; family Phyllobacteriaceae; genus Mesorhizobium; species Mesorhizobium sp. M0088. The sequence goes on along the minus strand of NZ_JAMYUI010000005.1, from coordinate 198,782 downwards.
CAATATGACGATCCCGCAATAGACCAGGATCTGTATCCAACCGTTCAGTGTCATGGCTGTGGGCTTTCCGTGCCTTCAGAAGCGTTCTGGACGAACGAGGGCGTATGTCAGGTATGCGAGCAGGAACAGCGTAACGCCGCCACCGAGAATATAGTCGACGATCATTTTTTCAGCCTCGCTCTAGAGCGCGTCACAAGCTTTTATGTAGGCGAAACAAAGGGCGAAGAACAAAATTCCGATCCCGGTAACGGCCATATCCATTGTGTTTATTCCTTTTGTTCTTTTGTACTTTGCGAATTTGACAGGAGAGTTCGCAATATATCGGAAGTGGCCCGTCGCATCTTTGGCAACGGAACCGGTTGTGTTTTCTGAGGGGAATATGGACCCGATCGCCATAAAGGTTCGAGACGGGGCGCAGTGGAAAGAAATAGGAATTTTATAAAGATTTTTGCGCGGGCTCTTCCCGACACTCCACGCAGGGATTGTCGCGCAAGGCACGCGGCCAGCCACAGGATTGCGATTTCCTTGCGAGCTGCCGGAAACGGGAAAGCCCGGCTTGGGGGCCAGCCGGGCTTTCTATGGTGGTGTGGCTTTAGCCGCCACGGAGGGTATCGATCTTCAGGCGGCGTAGCCGCCATAGCCACGCGCAACGGCGTGCACGCCCGCCACCGGCTCGAGGTCCGGCCACAGGATACAAGAAGCTTGCGCAAACTGGACGAGCGCGTGGCGCGCCTGCTCGATGGTCACATAGCCTGGGATGGCGAGTTCACATGCTTCCACCGCGTTGCGGTAAAGCGGGCCGCGGCGGGAGGTTGTCCAATCGGTGAGGAAGTCGTGCATTTCGGCCAGCGAGGCAATCTCGCGCTTGAAGCCAAGGCCGACCGAGAGTGCGACCGGGGAATGAAACAGCTTGTCGTGCATGAAGCGGGCTCCTGGTTTTTCGCGCGCTTGGAGAGATATCCGGGCGGATCCGCGAACGGGACGCCGTGAAACGCGCAACGAGGCCGGAGGTTCCAGCTTGGGACTTGGCGATTTCTTGATTTTGCGTGGTCGGTGAAATTATCAATTTCGCAGCGCAACTGTCGCGTGCCGGACGCTCAAAGGCCGCACTCCACTTGGTGACGGCAGGCTCTCCAAAATCCCGCAGGAGCCATCGAGATCGCTTGCCGCCTTGAGGCTCACGCCTTCTTCACGAACTCGGTCTTGAGCACCAGGCCTTTCACTTGCTTGGTGTTGCATTCGATCTCGCCGGGATTGCCGTTCAGGCGGATGGCCTTCACCAACGTGCCGCGCTTGATCGTCTCCGAAGTGCCTTTGACTTTGAGGTCTTTGATCAGCGTTACAGAATCACCGTCATTCAATTGAGCGCCATTGCTGTCGCGCACGATTACATCGTTCGGCATGCCATCTCCTGTGATTTGGATCCCACTATCAGATCAGGTGAGAATCCCAAAACCGATGACGACCGGCAACCGTCAATATTTCAGGCGGCCATCTGGTGGCCGACTTGGAACATGTGCGACGAGAAGCGCGCAGCGCATAAGTCTCTGAGCCTTCGACGCCCATGGTGGATGAAATGCTTGCGCGGAAAGGTCGGGCATCGTCTGCAGGTACCGCTGCCAGATCTGATCCATGACCGTGGTCGGCGTGGCACATCGAAGCCGGCGCCGCCGACAACCTCCTCGATCTCCGCCACCACGCGTGAATCCGTCGCCTGCCGCATCTCGGCTTCCGCTCTGCGCCATCGAGCGGATTGGCAGCTACGCCTGTTTGTCGTCCGGATGGCCAAGCTCGCAGAACCACCCGCCCAGATACTTCACCGATGGCGCCTTGGGATCCGGAATCTGCGTCTTCGCCTCGACCGCGGCGCGGAACGGCTCGGCACTATCCTGCGGAGAAAACCCCAGATGGTTGGCGCCGCTGTTGTCGACCGTTTTCACCTTGTTGTCGGAAAGGCCGAAGGAGATCGTATGGCCGACGCGCGGCGCGGTGAGAGCTGCCTCGACCAGACGCACACAATCGGCGAAGGAGAGGTATGACCACAGCATGCGACGGTCCGCCGGTTCGGGGAAGGACGAAAAGATGCGCAGGCACGCCGTCTCGATGCCGAACTTGTCCCAGTAAAGCCGGCTCAGGCTCTCGACGAAGTTCTTCGACACGCCATAGAGGCTGTCGGGACGCACCGGCGCGTCGACGCCGATATGCGCCTCGACCTCGTGATAGCCGACGGCATGCACGGAGGAGGCATAGATGACTCGTTTCACCCCGTGTTTCCGGGCGCCCTCGTAGATGTGATAGGAGCCGCGGATGCTGGAATCCAGGATGGTTTGCCATTCGCATTCGAGTGGTGCGCCGCCGAAATGCACGATCGCATCGCAATCCTTGGTGGCGGCAAACGTCGCCTCCATATCGGCGAGGTCGAAGACCGCTTCTTCCTCGTGTGGAGCAAGATCGCCGAACGGTTCGCGGCCGGCCAGGCGTATCGTTTTTGCCAGCGGCACCAGCCCCCTTCGCAGTTCCGAACCGAGGCGGCCGGCCGCGCCGGTGATCAGGATGCGTTCGTAATGCGGCATGATTTACTCCACTTGCGCGACGGCGGCGTTGATGCGCGCGATCGCTTCGGTCAGCACCTCTTCGCCGGTCGCGGTCGAGATGCGGAAATAGGGGGAAAGTCCATAGGCGGCGCCCGGCACCGAGGCCACGCGCCCTTCGTTCAGGAGATAATTCGCCACTGCCGTGTCATCCTCGAGCACGACGCCTTTTGGGGTCCTGCGGCCGATCAGGCTGGCGCATCCGATATAGGCATAGAAGGCGCCTTCCGGTGGCGAAAGCGTAAGACCGTTGATCCGCCTGATGCCGTCGACGACAAGGTCGCGGCGCGCCTCGAACGCCTGCCGAAAGCGTGCCACCTCGTCCTGGGGGCCGTTGAGCGCGGCCACCGTCGCCGCTTGCGCGATCGAGCAGACGGACGTGCAGGACTGGCTCTGGATGATCGCCATCGCCCTGGTGAGCGGCGCCGGCCCGGCGGCATAGCCGACACGCCACCCGGTCATCGCATAGGATTTGGAGACGCCGTTGACGATCAGGGTGCGGTCCCTGAGTTCCGGGCAAGCCTTGCCGAAGGAGACGAAGTCGCGTCCGTCGAACAGGATGTGCTCGTAAATCTCGTCGGAAAGCACCAGCACCTGCGGATGCCTTGCCAAAACCGCTCCGAGTGCCCGCAGGTCCGATTGCGAATATATGGCGCCGGAGGGGTTGCCGGGCATGTTGAGGAACAGCCATTTCGTCCTTGGAGTGATGGCTTTTTCGAGCAGCTCCGGCGTCAGCCGGAAGCCGGAAGTTTCCGGGCACTCGATAACGACAGGCGTGCCGCCGAGCAGCTTCACCATCTCGGGATAGGAGACGAAGTAGGGCGCCGGCAGGATCGCTTCGTCACCAGACTCCAGCGTCGCCATCAGCGCGTTGAAGATGATCTGCTTGGCGCCATTGGCCACGACGACGTCGTCCGCCGTGTAGTCCAGTCCGTTTTCGCGGCGGAACTTGCCGGCCACGGCTTCGCGCACCTCGGCCGTGCCGGCGGCACCCGTGTATAGCGTCTGGCCGGCCTTCGCGGCGAAATGCGCCGCTTCGATGATATGGCTCGGTGTCGGGAAATCCGGCTCGCCCAGGCCAAGATCGATAACGTCGACGCCCTTGGCGCGCAGGGCCTTGGCTGCTTGCGAAGCAGCCATGGACGCCGACGGCTTCACCGCAGACAGGCGCGAGGCAATGTAGCTCATTTGCCGTTCTCCGAAATGTATTCCTTGGAGCGGTCGTTCGCCCGCGCCTCGGTGCTGCGCTTGGACGGATCGCCATAGCCGCCGCCGCCCGGCAACTGGAGGATCAGCCGACGGCCAGCCGGAACATGCTGCCAGCCTTTGGGTCGCATCTGCGTGCCATCGTCCAGCCTGACCACGCCGGCCACTCCAGGTCCGCCGCCGTTGCGCCCGTGGGCGGGATGATTGACGCGGTCGAACATGGCCGAGAAATCGAATTCATGGCCCTCGATCGCCTCGATTTCGATAACCTGCCCGAGCCCGCCGCGGAACTCGCCGTCGCCGCCGGAATCGGGCCGCAGCTCCTTGCGCCAGATGACGATCGGGCCGGTGTGCTCCGTTGCCTCGATCGGCATCGTATGGACGCCGGAGGGGAAGGCCGTCGCCGACAATCCGTCGAGGCCGGGGCGCGCGCCCATGCCGCCGGAATTGAACATCAACACCTCGGCGCGGCGGCCCGAACCGCCGGAGACCGGCCGAACCGAGATATGGATGTTCCACAGTGCGCCGGCGCCCTCGGCAAGGATCTTGCCGGGCATCGCCTTGGCGATCGCGCCGAGCACCAGATCGGGAACCATATGGCCGAAGATGTGCCTGAGCGCCACCGGCGCCGGCCGCACGGCGTTCAGGATGTTGACCGGAGACGACACGGTGAAGAAGGCGAGCGACGCGGCATTGTTAGGAATATCGGGCGCCACCACGCATTTCAACGCGTAGCAGGCATAGGCCTTGCTGTAGATGATCGGGCAGTTGATGCCCCATCGGCTCATCGGGTCGGTACCGGTGAAATCGACCTCGACGCCGGCGTCCCGAACCGTGACGGTCGCCGCGAGTTTCACCGGCTCGTCGTAGCCGTCGGTCACCAGCGCGTTCGACCAGCTGCCTTTGGGCATCGCCTTGATGCGTTCGACCATGGCGTCGCGTGTGCGCGAGAAGATGAACTCGCCAAGCCCGTCCAGCGATGCCAGGCCGATCTCCTTCATCATGTCGACGAGGCGTCGGTGGCCGACTTCGTTGCAGGCGGCGAGCGAATAGAAATCGCCGACGACCTGGTTCGGCTCGCGGACGTTGGCGCGCAGGATCCTGACGAGATCGAGATTGACCTTGCCCTTCTCCGCGAACTTCATGATCGGGATCTGGATGCCTTCCTCGTAGACCGACTTGCCGTCAGCGCCGAAGCCGCGCCCACCGACATCGACCACATGCGCCGTGCAGGCGAAGAACGCAACCAATTCGCCGTTCAGGAACGACGGCGACACCATGGTGATGTCGTGCAGGTGGCCCGTGCCCAACCAGGGGTCATTGGTGACGTAGGTGTCGCCCTCGAACATGGTTTCGCGCGGGATTTCGTTCATGAAATGCAGCACCGCCTCGGCCATGGTGTTGACATGGCCGGGCGTTCCCGTCACCGCCTGTGCCAGCATCTGGCCGCGGGGATCGAACACGCCCGCCGACAGGTCGCCGGATTCGCGCACCGATGTCGAGAAAGCCGTGCGCAGCAAGGTGAGGGCCTGCTCCTCGACCACCGAGATCAACCGGTTCCACATGACCTGCATGCGGATTTCACTGATGTCGCTCATGCCTGGCTGCCTTTGCGGATCAGAAGGATCGCGCCGTCGCTCTGGATGACGGCGTCGAAGCTCGTGGTGACGACGGTGGACGTCTCGCGTTCGACGATGATGACCGGGCCCGCCACCCGATCGCCGGTGCACAGCCCCTCCCGTTCGACGATGCCATAGGTCCGCGGCGCACCGCTGGCCGGATCGAACACCGCGCGGCTTGTTGCCGGCTGAGTGGTCCGCTTGCCGGTGATCAGCTCGTGCCTGGCGACAGGAGGCCGGACATCCGTCGCCTTCACGGACCAGGTGACGATCTCGATCTCCAGGCCGCCAAGTCCTTCGATGGCGCGGCCGAAGAAGCGTTGGTAATTCGCCTGGAACAAATCCTCGAGCGTGGTTGCGGCATCATTGCCGAACGGCTCGTCCGGCAGCGGCACGGGGATTTCCCAGCCCTGGCCGGCGTAGCGCATGAAGGCGGTGATTTCGCATGTGATCGTACCGTTGGCCCCTGCCCGCACGAAGCTTTCGGCTGACACTTTGAGGTCATCGAGCAAAGCATTGGCCTCGGCCGGCTTGAACTGCGACAGCCGCGTCAGCCGGGATGCCAGGGCTTCGTAGCCGAACGGAGCCTTGAGGAAGCCGATCGCCGATCCGACGCCCGCGCCCTTGGGGACGATGCACTGGTCGATGCCGAGTTTCTCGCAAAGCCTTGCGGCGTGAAGCGGGGCCGCGCCACCGAAGGCGATCATCACGTTGTCGGAAATGTTTTTGCCGTTTTCGACAGCATGGACGCGGGCGGCATTGGCCATGTTCTCGTCCACCACCTCGCAGATGCCGAAGGCCGTCGCCATGGCATCGAGCGACAGGCGTTCGCCGACATCGCGCAGGATCGCCTGTTCGGATGCGGACGTGTCCAGCCTGATGGCGCCGCCAGCGAAATTGTCGGGATCGAGCTTGCCGAGCACCAGGTCGGCATCTGTGATGGCCGGGCGCCTGCCGCCGCGGCCGTAGCAGGCCGGGCCAGGTTCCGATCCGGCACTTTCGGGACCGGTCTGGATGCGGCCCATGGCGTCGACCCAGGCGATCGAGCCGCCGCCGGCGCCGATCTCGATCATCTCGATCACGGGAATGGAGATCGGCATGCCGGAACCTTTGCAGAAGCGATAGGTACGCGCCACTTCGAAGGTTCTGGCGGTGCGCGGCGCATAATCCTCGATCAGGCAGATCTTTGCAGTGGTGCCGCCCATGTCATAGGAGACGACCTTTTCCAGGCCGAATCGCCTGGCGATGTCGGCGGCGAAGATGGCGCCGCCGGCCGGGCCGGACTCAACGAGGCGCACGGGAAATTCCGAGGCCGTCTCCACCGAGATCAGACCGCCCCCCGAATGGATCATGAAGACCGGGCACTCGGCGCCCATCTCCTTCAAGCGAGTCTGGAAACGCGCGAGATAGTCCGCCATCTGCGGCCGCACATAGGCGTTGGCGCAGACCGTGTTGAAGCGTTCGAACTCGCGCATCTGCGGCGAGACTTCGGCGCTGATCGAAATCGGGATGGTAAGCTTGCGGGACAGGATAGCGCGTGCCCGGCGCTCATGATCAGGGTTGGTGTAGGCATGGATGAAGCCGATCGCCACGGAGCCGAAACCGCCGGCCGCGATCCGGTCGGCGATGCCTTCCAGGGCGGCTTCGTCGAGCGGTTGAAGCTCCTGGCCTTCCGCACCGATCCGGCCCTTTACCGTGAAACGGTGCTCGCGCGGGATTAGCGGCGCCGGCAGCTGCAGGTCGAGGTCATACTGCTCGAAACGGTTTTCGGTCCGCATCTCGATGACATCGCGGAACCCTTCGGTGGTGACCAGTGCGGTCTTGGCGCCACGGCGTTCGATGAGCGCATTCGTCGCCAGCGTCGTGCCGTGGATGATGATGCCGATCTCGGCAAGCGCGATACCGGCATCGCGCGTGACGACGGCAATGCCGTCCAGGATCGCCTGCTCGGGCGCCGCGTAATTGGTCAATACCTTGGTGGAGAAGATCGTTCCCCTGAGGTCGAGCGCGACGTCGGTGAACGTGCCGCCGATGTCCGCGCCGAGACGGATGTCGTCTTTGGAGGTCATGCCTTGGCCTTCTGGGAAGCGAGCGCGGCGTCACGCATCTGGGAAAGGGTCTGTCGGGGCGTCAGCGCTTCGGGAGATATGGCGATGTCGAGGACCGCTCCCGTCACGGATCCGAGCGCCCGATCGAACGCCGCCGCGAAATCGCGCGTCGCCTCGACCCGCTCGGCATGGAAGCCATAGGCCTTAGCCAGTGTCACGAAATCAGGGTTTTCGAGCGACGTGCCCGAAACGCGCGCCGGATGGTGGCGCTCCTGATGGGCGCGGATCGTGCCGTAGATGCCGTTGTTGAGGATCAGCACGATCGGCTGCGCGCCAGCCTGCATAGCGGTTCCGAGTTCCTGGCAATTCATCTGGAAGTCGCCGTCGCCGGCAAAGCAGACGACCGTGCGTTCTGGAAACGCAACCTTGGCGGCAATTGCCGCCGGCAGGCCGTAGCCCATGGCGCCAGACTGCGGGGCGAGCAGCCGTGCGTACGGCCCGAACTTGAAGAACTTGTTCGGCCAGACGGTGAAATTGCCGGCGCCGTTGGTGAGAATGACGTCGGCAGGCAGGTTTGCGCGCAGCCAGGCGCTGACCTCCACCATGTCCACCGGGCCGGGCTGGACGGGCGCGCCGAATGTCCCTTCATAGGCTTTGCGGGCCGCGGCGCGCCAGTCCGCCCAGCCGCCTTTGACGGGCGTCAACGCCCGGGCAAAAGCGTTCGGCCCGGCATGGATACCGATGGCCGGCACATAGATCTTGCCGATCTCGCGATCGGAGCCATGGACATGGATCAGTTTCTGGCGCGGCACCGGCACGGACAGCAGCGTATAGCCGTCCGTGGTCATCTCGCCAAAACGCACATTGACGGCCAGGATCACGTCGGCCTCGCGGAGCAGGGCTTTGACATGCGCCACCATGCCGACGCCGGCCTCGCCGACAAAGACCGGCGAATGGTTGTCGAACTGGTCCTGATAGCGAAAGGCCGCCACGACAGGGATGTCGGAAGCCTCTGCGAAAGCCTGTAGCGCCGCGCGTCCGTCCACGGTCCAGTTGGCGCCGCCCATGAGCAGGACCGGCCTCTCGGCCTTGGCCAGCAGCTTGAAGGCCGAAGCGATCGCTTCCGGCGCCGGTGCCGGCTCGAAAATGGCCGCCGGTGCGCTGAGCGGAGCCGCTTCAGTCATGGTGGTCAGCATGTCCTCGGGCAGCGCGACCACGACGGGACCAGGTCGTCCGGTCAATGCGGTCGTCCATGCCCGCGCCACAATCTCGGGCAGGCGCGCGACATCGTCGATCTCGACCGCCCATTTGGCGACCGTGCCGAACACCGCCCGGTAGTCGATTTCCTGAAACGCTTCGCGGCCCTTCATGTCGGTGCCGACCTGGCCGACGAACAGGATCATCGGCGAACTGTCCTGCATGGCCGTGTGAATGCCGATGCTGGCGTTGGTGGCGCCTGGGCCGCGCGTCACGAAACAGATGCCTGGCGAGCCGGTCAACTTGCCGTAGGCCGAGGCCATGAACGCCGCGCCGCCTTCATTGCGGCAAAGCGTGTAGTCCAGCTTTCCCTGCGTGTCGTGCAGCGCGTCCAGGACGGCCAGATAACTTTCTCCGGGCACGCCGAAGCTCCTGGTCGCGCCAAGCCCGATCAGGCACTCGACGAGAAGGCGGCCGCCATTGCGGATCATGCTTCGACATCCTCACTTTGGCGGCAGGTCGATCGAGCCTGCCTTCGGTTCATAGGTGCACGCAGGCGGTTCGGGGCGAAATCAAGAAATGCCGTCTATTCGAAAGTTTTTCTTTGCCGAGCAGCGTGCACCAGCACGCCCGGATTCATCGTGTCCCGTGGATCGAATGCATCCTTGAGCCGCGCCATGAGTTCGCGTTCCAATGGACTGCGGTTTCGGTCGGCCATGGCGATCTTTGCGCGGCCAAGTCCATGCTCGGCCGCGAAACTGCCGCCCAATTGCGTGGCGAGCGACGATAGCGCCTCGGCGAACCGCTCGGCCTTGCCGTCAAAATCGGCGCGGCCTTCCGGCGGCGACAGATTGTAGTGGATGTTGCCGTCGCCGAGATGCCCGAACGGGTTTATCCGCACGCCGGGAAGAATGTCGTCGCAGATCTCTGCGCCGGCCTCGACGAAACGGGCGATAGCGCCCGGAGGCACCGAGATGTCGTGTTTCAGTTGCTCACCTTCCAGCCTCTGTCCTTCCGGCTGCTCTTCTCGCAGCCGCCAGAATTGTGCGCGATGCGCGCCCGTCGCCGCCAATGCTCCGTCCAGCACCAGGCCTTGCTCCATGCCCCACTCCAGCGCCGAAGCCAGTATCTCGTCGAGCGGAACGCGGGGGGCGCCCGATGCCAGTTCGACCAGCACATAGACCTCGCCGCGTGCCTCCAACTGGTAGGCTAGGTCGGGCAGGTGTTTCAGGGCCAGTCCCAGCCCGATGTCGGAGAAGAACTCGAGCCCGGTCAGGAATTCCCCCGCCTCGCCCCGCAGAAAGGTGCCAAACGAAACCGCCGCGGCGAAATCGGGCATGACGACAAGCGCGCTCGCCTGCCGCCGCGGCATCGGGTAGAGCCGCAGGATCGCGCGCGTCACGATGCCAAGCGTTCCTTCCGCGCCGCAATAGAGCTTGCGCAACTGATAGCCGGCATTGTCCTTCTGCACCGCGCGCAGCCCGTTCCATATCGCTCCGTCAGGGGTCACGACCTCCAGGCCAAGCACGAGGTCTTGCATCATGCCATACCGGAACGCCTGGCTGCCGCCGGCATTGGTGCCGACCAGGCCGCCGATCCTGGCGCTGCCTTCCGCGCCAAGATGCATCGGAAACATCAGGCCGTGCGGTTCCAGCGCCTCGTGCAGCGCGGCAAGCACGGCTCCCCCCTCGACGAGGATCGAGCCGCTGTCCAAGTCCGGTTTGCCGATCGCCGTCATGCGCGAAAGCGAAACGATCACCGCATCCGGCCGATCGGCGACGGCGCCGCCGCAAAGCCCGGTGTTGCCGCCTTGCGGCACGACCGCCAGGCCGGCCGCGTGGCATGTCTTTACGACACTGGCCACTTCGGAGGTATCCGCAGGCCTGGCCACGCCCAGAGCCGCGACGCCGTAGCGATCGAGCCAATCGCGCTGATAGGGCCTTGCATCGCTGCCCGAAAGCCAGCCTTTCGGTCCGAGCATCTCGCGCAAGGCGGTGACGGGATCAGTCACGGACATGGCTGCGGCCTGACGCGGGATCGTTGCATCGATCAGTGACCAAGCACCTGCGACAGGAACTGCCGCGTGCGCTCGTTGCGGGAGGAGGTGAAGAATTCATCGGGAGGCGCCTGTTCGACGATCTCGCCTCCATCCATGAAAATTACCCGGTCGGCAACCCGGCGCGCAAAACCCATCTCATGCGTGACGCAGATCATTGTCATGCCTTCGGAGGCGAGCGTGACTATGACGTCGAGCACTTCCGCGATCATTTCCGGGTCGAGCGCAGAGGTCGGCTCATCGAACAGCATGATCTCGGGCTGCATGCAAAGGGCACGCGCTATCGCGACCCGCTGTTGCTGGCCGCCGGACAACTGACCGGGATACTTCATCGCCTGTTCGGGAATGCGTACCTTCTCCAGATAGCGCCGGGCGGTCGCCTCGGCATCCGCGCGCGGCACCTTGCGTACGATCATGGGCGCGAGCATGCAGTTCTCCAGCACCGTCATGTGTGGAAACAGGTTGAAGTGCTGGAACACCATGCCGACTTCCCGCCTGATCCCGTCGATGTTGCCGACATCGTCGTTGAGCTCGGTGCCGAGCACGGTGATCCGGCCGCCATTGTGCTGCTCCAGACGGTTGATGCAGCGGATCATGGTGGACTTGCCGGAGCCGGACGGGCCGCAGACGACGATCCTCTCGCCGCGATCCACGGACAAGCTCACCTTTCGCAGCGCCTGGAATGTCCCGTAATATTTGTCGAGATTTTCGATCAGCACCGCGGGGCCGCTGGATCGGGGCGAGTTTCCTGAAATCACGTAAACGCCCCCTATCGTTCGCCGACCGACATACGGCGCTCGAGAAAGGCGCCATAGCGGGACAGGCTGAACACGAAGATGAAGTAGATGAAGGCGATGAAGGCATAGACCTCGACATAGGCGAAGCGCCACTCGCCGGTGCCGTAGGCGGCATTGCCGGAGGCCAGGATCTCGAAGAAGCCGACGATGATCACCAGCGAAGTTTCCTTGAACGAGATCACGAACTGGTTGATCGTCGCCGGCAGCGCATTGCGCATGGCCTGCGGTAGAAGAATGCGGCCGACGCGCTGCCAATAGCGCATGCCAAGCGCCATGGCTGCCTCTTCTTGCCCACTGGGAACGCCCTGCATCCCACCCCTGACGATCTCCGCCTGGTAGGCGGAAAAAAACAGGGCCGAGCCCAGGATCACCCGGTACAGCTTGTCGCCCACCAGCCATTGCGGCAGTGCGAACGGCAGCACGATGGCGAAGGTGAACAGGATCGAGATCAGAGGCAATGAACGCACCCCGTCGATGATGAGGCCGGTGGTGCGGGAAATCCATGGCAGGCCGGAGCGGCGCAGCAGCGCCAGGCAGATCGCCAGCGGGAAGCCGATCAGGCAGGTGGTCACGAAGATGAACAGGGTCAGCGCCAGTCCGCCCCAGGCCTCCTCGCCGACATAGGGCAGACCAAGCACGCCGCCCTTCATCAGCACGTAGAAAAGCGCCGTTCCGGCTCCCCATACGAGTGCGATGCGGCGACCCGTCCAGAAGGCTGGAACGCAACTTAGCACCGTCATGACCACGACGATCAGGCAAGCCAGGGCCGACCGCCACTGCTCGTCATAGGGATAGAGGCCGAACAGGATGATGCGCCATCGCGCGGCAATGACCGACCAGCAGGCTCCCGCCGCCGCTTGGCAGGCTTCGGGTCCGCCGCTCGTCGTGAAGACAGCCGAGAAAACCGCCCAATTCAGGAGCTTCCAGGCCAGGAAGACCATGACCGCCAGGGAAGCCAGCGACAGCAATGCCTGCAGGGGCGTCGCAAAGAAGCGCCGCCTCAGATCCTCGATCTTGCCAATGGCAGGAGGGGCGACAACGACCATTTCCATCCCTCACCCCCTCAACTGGTTGCCCTTGAGGGCGATTGCTTTGTTGATGCGGTTGAAGATGGCGGCGAGGCTGAGGTTGATGACGAGGAAGCCAGCCATCAGGATGCCGATCGCTTCGATTGTCTGGCCGGAATGGTTGATCGTCAGCGCCACGATCATGAAGAAATCGGTGAAGCCCACCGCGATGCCCATTGTGGTCGCCTTCATCAGCCAGACATACTGGTTGGCGAGGATTGGCAGCATGGCGCGTAGTGCCAGCGGCAGCCGCACCAGCATGAAGACCCGCCACGGGCCGAGGCCCAGGGAAAGAGCCGCCTCGACCTGGCCCTTGCCGACAGCCTTGAACCCGCCGCGCACGATCTCGGCGATGTAGGAGCCGCCATAGATGGCGATCGCGATGGCCAGTGTCGCAAACTCCGGCGGAATGCGCAGGCCGCCTCGCAGATTGAGACCTTGCAGCGCCGGAAAATCGAGTAGCGGCGAGTCGGCCAGGCGGCCGGCCACCAGAACGATGGCCGCGCAGGCAAGTGCCGCCGCCGTGCCGGCAAGCTGAATGCCGCCACGCTGGCCGACCGGCAGGCTGAGGCGCGATGTCCTGCCCAGCCAGATCGGCAGCGCGATGGCGGCAATCACAGCCAATGTCGCCGCAGCGAGCGCGGCGCTGCTGACATTGGGGAACGGGATGTAAAGCCCCCGGCTGGTGAGGAGAAAGCCCCATCCCTCATGCGCGGCGCGCGGCGTCGGCAGATGGGTGATGACGGCATACCAGAAAAAAACCTGGAGGATCAGCGGGATGTTTCGGAAGATGTCCACATAGGTGCGGCCGAGCAGCCGGGCCAATTCGTTCGAGGAAGTCCGCGCCAGGCCGACGATCGTTCCGACGATCGTCGCCAGCGTCAGGCCGACGGTTCCCAGAAACAGCGTATTGATGATCCCGATGAGGAAGTACCACCAATAAGGGTCGTTGGCCGTGGCGGGCAGCAGCGAGAAGTTCAGGTCCCAGCCCGTCGACTTGAACAGGAAGTCGAATCCGGAGGTGATCCCCTGCGCCGCCAGGTTCTGTCTGGCGATCACAATGCCGGCAAGCACCATCGCGGCGATCGAGCCGACATACAGGATCTGCAACAGTGCGTTGCGGACTTTTTGATTTCTCAGCAGGCTGACCATTCAGAAATCCTTCCCGAATTGCCGCGCGGTCCCGCCGGGCGGGAGCCGGGCGGGACCTGGAGCGGGATGCGTTCAGAACGGATCAATCAACAACCAGCGGGAACAGGACACCGCCATTGTTCCACAAATTGGTCAGTTCGCGATCCATCTTGTAGGGCGAGTCCTTGCCGAGATCGCGATCGAAGATTTCGCCGTAGTTGCCGACGTTCTTGATCACCTTGTAGGCCCAGTCGTCGGAGAGCCCGAGACCCTTGCCCATGCCTGGCGTGACGCCGAGGAATTTGGCGACCTGCGGTGAAGTCGGCTTGGCCTTTATCTCGTCGACGTTCTTCGAGGTGATGCCTTCCTGCTCGGCAAAGATCAGCGTGCTCAGCGTCCAGTTGGCGATGTCGACCCAGTTGTCGTCGCCTTGCCGCATGATCATGACTTCAGGCTCGACGGCGAGCACGTCGGGCAGGATGACATGGTCGTCGACCTTGCTCTTGGCGATGCGCGCAATGGCCAGTGTCGGACCCCACTGCGCATAAAGATCGCAGCGTCCCGAGAAATAGGCCTGCTCGAGCTCCTCGGTCTTCTCGATGAGCACCGGTTCGAGCTTGATGCCGAGCTTGGCAGTATAGGCAGCGACCTGCTGTTCCTGCGAGGTGCCGGCGGGAATGCAGATCGTGCCGCCGGCGGCATCCTTGAGCGACTTGAGGTTCAGCTCCTTGTGCGCCATCACCTTGGTGGTCCCGAGATAGTAGGACATGGAGAACTGCAGCCCAAGTTCGGTGTCGCGGCTGAGCGTGCCGCCCGAGGCCTTGACGATGATGTCGACATCGCCGGACTGCAGGGCCGGCCAGCGCTGGGCCCAGCTGATAGGAACGACTTTCAGCTTCGCAGGGTCGCCGAACACGGCCGCGGCCACCGCCTTGCAGAGGTCGATGTCCATGCCCTTCCAGTTGCCCTTGTCGTCCACCTCGGCGAAGCCGAGATAGGAGCCGTCATGGCCGGTGCAGTTCAGCATGCCGCGTGCCTTGACGGTTTCGAGCGTCTTGCCGCCGGCGGCTTCCGCCGGCGCCGCAAAATGCACGAGGCCAAGGGCCAGGGCCGAAGCCCCCCATTTCATCATTTTCATGTTCCGTCTCCACTGTTGAGGTTGTTTGGTTTCTTGTTGTTGGAGGCCCGAAAGGCGTCTTTCGGGCCTCGGTCTCGAAGCCGCTTCTAGTCGGAAAGCGGGGCCGGTTTCGGTAACGAGGAAATCGTGAGGTCGCCGCGCCAATCCTGCTGAGCCAGCCATCGGTGAAGTGCCGCGACCGCCTTCACGCGCAGATGTCCGCGTGGGACGACAAGATAGAAGCCCGGGACTTCCTCCGGCTTCATGTCGGCAATGGCGTCGCGGCCGATCGGCGCGACCAGCGTGCCCGCCCGGAAATCTTCCTCGGCGTCGATGACGGAAACCAAGCCCACACCTATGCCTTGCAAGGTCGCCCGGCGCATGGTCGCGGCGTCGTCGAAGCTGATGCTGCGGTCGCCATCCGTCAGCTCCACGCCAAGGTGGCGCAATATGTCCGGCCACAGACGCTTCGACTTGACGGTGTCGAGCAACGTGAACTGTGTCAGATCATGCGCCGACTTGATCCTTTCGCCGATCGCCGGCGTGCAGCAGATGATCTTCGGGTCCGGCACCAGCAACGTGGTTTCATAGTCGGACCAGTTGCCGTAGCCCCACTGGACCGTCATATCGATATCGTCGCGCCCGAAATCGGGCAGGTCGACCATGGTCGTCAGGCGCAGGTCCGCGCCCGGCAAGATTTCCCGAAACAACGAAAGCCGCGGCAGGAGATAGTGCGTGGCGAAGTATGGGCTCGCATTCAGGTTGATGCGGTCCCGATAGTTCGACTTGGTGACGCGGCGAACGCCTTCGGCAAACTCGTTGAAGCCGGCTTTGACATAGTGCGACAGAAGAATGGCCGACTCGGTCAGTTCGATCGACCGGCCCTTACGCTCGAACAGCGTTACCTGGAGCGTATCCTCCAGAAGCTTGATCTGCTGTCCGACGGCCTGCGGCGTGACCAGCAATTCATCCGCCGCCTGCCGAAAGCTCTTGTGCTGCGCGACCGCGTGGAACACGCGCAGAGCATTCAGCGAGGGGAGGCGCAGCTTGCCGGTCATCGAAAATTCCGTTCCTTTCCCTGCTTGTGTTCCGGTCGGTCATGCACTGCCTCGGTCATGCACTGCCAGAGTTCAGTCGCCCGCGGCGAAAGAGGCTTAGGCGTATATGTAACCACCTGAAACAATTACGTTTTCACCGGTCATGTAAGTGTTCTTGGGGCTGCCCGTCATCAGCACCCATTCGGCAATCTCCTTTGGCTCGGCACCGCGGCCGAGCGGGCTCGCCTTGGCCAGTTCCTCCAGGAAGCCGAGCGCTTTCGCCTTCTCCGTCGCCATGCCGGCCGGCGCCACCGAATTCACCAGAATGCCGTCCTTCGCCACGTGATGGGCAAAGGATCGGGTAAGGCTGACGACGGCGGCCTTGGTCGCCGCATAGTGAGCGTTCTGCGGATGCGCCTTGAAGGCGTCGACCGAGGTCAGGTTCACGATCCGCCCGCGGACGCGGCTCTTCGGCTCCTGCGATTGCATGTGGCGAACCGCCGCCACCATCATGTGGTAGGTGCCCTTGATGTTGATGCCGTTGGAGGCATCCCAGTCGGCGTCGGTGATTTCGAGGAGCGGGCGGCGAGGGTATATCGCGGCACAATTGATCAGCGTGTCGACGCGCCCGAGTTTCGAAACGATCGCCTCGAATGCGGCGTGGCACTGTGGGCCTACCTGGATGTCGCAAAGAGCGGTTGCGGTAGGCAGTCCCCTGGCCTTCGCGGTCGCCAGCGCGGACTCGGCGGCTTCCTGGTTGATGTCGATGATGCCGATCTTTGCCGCTCCGGCCTCGACAGCCATCTCGGCTAAGAGGGCACCGAGGCCGGCACCACCGCCAACGATCAGAACGGAAAGATCTTTCATCCCAGTTTTCCTTACTTGGTACCGCTTGGCGAGGTTGGCCAAGTCGGCATGATGTCGAAACGGGTAACGTCGGCCCATGCGGGGAGCCCAAGCACAGCGACGACCATCCTGGCCACGTCATCCGGTTGCACCACTTTGCTGGCGTACATGGCTGCGCGCGCGTTGGCGTCGAGGATGTCCTGGTAGAGCTGCGTCTCGACACGGCCGGCAACGATCTCGGTGACGCGTACGCCGGATGGGGAGAGGTCGGCGCGCAGCGCTGCTGCAAAGCCTGATATCGCCGCCTTGGTCGCTGAATAGACGGCAATGTTGGAGTATGCCGCGTGGCCCGCCGTGGAGCCGGTGAACAATACATGCCCGGACTGCCGCTCGCGCATTTGCGGGACGACGAGGCGCGTGAGCAGGATTGCCGCGCTGAGGTTCACCTCGAGCGTGGTGTCGATGTCAGCGATCTTCATATCGGCGAAGTTGCCGAGCGGCGGCATGACCCCGGCATTGTTGATCAGCACGTCGATGGTGAGATCCGCCAGGGCCGCTTCCAGGGCCTCGCGGTCGGTGACGTCGACGGCAATCGGCACGATGCCGGGCCGCTGTGCCTGCAGCTCCTTGAGCGCGGCCTGGCTGCGCCCGACCGCATAGACGTCGTAGCCGGCGTCGCTCAGCGCGATCGCGATGGCCCGCCCTATGCCGCTCGTCGCACCGGTGATGAAGGCTGTCGTCACGTGGGCTTTCCTGATTGTCCGTTTCAGTTTGCGGCCCAGGCCGATGCCGCGAAACCAAGAAAACCAGCAAAAAGGAAAGATAAACTTTCGAAAATTTCGGATGCCTCCAAAATCCGTTGGGGTGTTCGGATAACCGCAGCAGCCGAAAACCCAAGGAAACGCTGGCAAGCTGGCGCCTTCAGCCCTTGGGAAACCCGCGCAGCCGGTGACGGAACAAAAAACACGGCTTTCGCAATGGATGTCTAATTTTCGGCCCAGGCGCGCCGATGCGATCGAATTCGCGAGGCCTCATGCGCCTGTCGAGACAGCCTCATCCGCCTGTCGAGGCAGGCCTTTTCATGTCGGTGAAAAGTGAGGCCGCCGCCGCCTTCTGCTCGGCTTCGATTGCCTCCACGCCAGAGGCTCGGGCCAGGGCGCGCACCCGCCCGAGACTGTTGTGCAGGTGCTTGCGCATGGCCTGGCGGGCGGCGCGGCCATCCTGCCTTTCGATGGCGTCGACGATTGTCTTATGTTCGCTGTGTATGCGCGCGTAGTAGCTGTCCTTGAGTTCGGGCGTGACCAGATAGCCGAGCTGGAAGCGCGGGACGATCATCGGCCCGAGATAGCTTAGGAAACCGTGAATGAATTCATTTCGTGCCGCCTTGGCGATCGCCAGGTGGAAATCATAGTCGTAGTGGATCTGGACGACGGCGGGATCGGCCTGCTGGGCGTCGACCTGTTCCATCAAGGTGCGGATCGCGCTGGCTTCCGCATCGGTGCGCCGTTCCGCGCACAATCCCGCCGACTCCACCTCGACGCTCAACCTCAGCTCGAGCAGCGCAATGGTTTCCGGCAAGGTCCTGAGCGCTTCGTCCGGTATCGAGAAGTTGCGCGGCGCCGGCGTCTCGCTGACGAACATGCCGCGCCCCTGCTGCGGCACCACCAGGCCTTCGGAACGCAGTCGCGCCACAGCTTCCCGCACCACGGTGCGGCTGACATCGTACTCGGCGCAAAGCTCCGCCTCAGTCGGCAATTGCGCGCCGGGCAGCAGCTGTCCGGAACGGATCTTCTCGGACAGGCTCTCCGCCACGACGGTGGAAAGCGGCTTGCGCTTCGTCATCAGTCTCCCTCTCGCCAGATTCGGGATGATGCCCGAACCGGCAGGACCATTCAAACCGCCGCGGTGACGATCAGCTCGACCAGCATTCCGGGCTTCGCCATCCGTCCTTCGCCCGATGAGCGCGCCGGTGCGTGCTCCCCGGGCATCCAGGCGTCCCACACCGCATTGACCTCGTCGAAATCCCTGATGTCGTCCAGCCACATCTGCACATGAAGGATGCGGGTCTTGTCCGTGCCAGCCTTGCCAAGCAGCGCATCGATCTTGCCGAGCACCTCGCGCATCTGGTCGGCCGCGGACTGGCCGGGCCTCGCGACCTGGCCGGTGAGGTAGAGCGTGCCGTTATGGATGACGCCATGGTGGATGCGGGTATCGAAGTCGAAGCGCTGGATGTCGCTCGCTGGCCGGGTATTGCTCACTGGATTTTATCCTTGTCAGATAGCCGGCGTTTGCCGGATGGGATTTCCCTGCAGATATTGTGCGTAAGGCGCCTGAACCAGCCAGCCGGCGTCGACCGGCAAGGTGACGCCGGTAATCGAAGCGGCGCGCTCCGAGCAGAGGAACAATGCCGCCTCGGCGACATCGCGCGGCTCGACGAAGCGTCGCAGCGCCGTGGTGGCCTGTATGGCTTCGGGGTTGCGTTCACCCCTGGCGATCTTGGTCTTCAAACCATCGGAAAGTGTATAGCCGGGCGCGACCGCATTGACGCGAACGCCATGCGGGCCGAGTTCGGCGGCGAGGATCTGGGTCAGGGCCAGGACCGCATGCTTTCCCGGCGTGTAGGCCGGCAGCGACAGCGGCGCGAAAGAGGCGAGCGAGCCGACATTCAGGATCGCGCCTCGCCTGGCGGCCGACATCAGCCGGCCAAACACCTGGCACCCCAACAGCGTGCCGCGATAATTCACCCGCCACATCTTCTCGTCCTCGTCCAGATCCTGATCAAGGACGTACTTGCCGCTCTGCAAGATGCCGGCGCAGTTGACGACGACGTGAGGCGTGCCGAACCCGTCGCTGACAATCCGTGCCAGAGCCTCGACTGAGCCGCTATCTGCGACATCTGTCTGGACAAACAGCGCACGCGGCGCGCCCGCCGCCTGGCAGGAGCCGGCCGCCTCATTGCCCCTCGTCGCATCCCGGCCGGAGACGACCACATGATAACCGTCTTCGGCGAAGCGCTGCGCGATAGCGCGCCCGATGCCGGAGGTGCCGCCGATGACGACGGCAGTCGGTGTCTCAGCCATGGCCGCGGTCCTTGCCTTCGATGTCGAAGAATTCGGACATCGCCCGGACCTGGAAATCCATCATCGGGCGTCCCGGTTGAACGCGGCAGCCGATCCCCTTGGCCGCCCGCAGCAGAGCGGTTTCCGCAGGCTCCATGATGATGTCCACGACCGTCATATCCGGGGTCAGCCGGCTGACGTCAAGCGGCAGCGGATCGCCGGCATGCATGCCGACAGGCGTGGCGTTGATCGCCATATGCATGCCGGAAGGCTCGGCCTCTCCGACCTGGATGCGGCATTTCGAGAACGCGCGGCCAACCAGCGCCGCGAGTTTCCCGGCACGCACCGTATCGATGTCTGTAAGGCGGATTTCGTCGGCGCCGGCTTCCGCGAGACAATAGGCGAGCGAGGCACCGGCGCCACCGGCACCGACTTGAAGAATACGGCGGCCGGCGATCTGATGTCCGTTCGCCTTGAGCGCATCGATGAAGCCGACGCCGTCGAAATTGTCGGCATACCAGCTGCCATCCGGCAGCCGTCGCACCGAGTTGGCGCTTTCCACCCGCGCGGCGCGGTCATGCGCGGCGGAGCATTTGTGGTAGACCGCAACCTTGTACGGCACCGAGATGATCACGCCCCTGATATTCTCGGCTGCCGTGATGCCGGCCCAGAAGGTCTCGAAATCCTCCGGGCGGCAGCTCAAGGGCACCATGAGGCTGTCGAGGCCCTTCTGCTCGAAGATCTCGTTGAATATGCCGGGACTCTTGGCATGGGCCACGGGATGGGCCAGCATCACGAAGATCTCGGCCTTGCCGGTTCCGCGCATCGGTTTTTACTCCTTTTCTTTTGACAGTTCGTGGCCGCTGAGGATCTCCAGCGCCCGGACGAGAGACGAGTGATCGGCCTCGGCGCCACCTGGATGGGCCGAACAGGCATTCATCAGTTGCTGCGCCATGGCGGTGTTCGGCAGCGCCACGCCAAGGGCGCGGGCACTGTCAAGCGCCAGGTTGAGATCCTTCTGGTGGAGCTTGATGCGAAAGCCTGGGGCGAAGGTCCGGTCGATCATGCGCTGGCCATGCACTTCCAGGACGCGGGAAGCGGCGAAGCCACCCATCAGGGCGCCGCGAACCTTCGCCGGGTCGCACCCGGCCTTGCTGGCGAAGACAAGCGCTTCGGCCACGGCCTCGATGTTGAGCGCAACGATGATCTGGTTGGCGATCTTGCAGGTCTGCCCGGCGCCATTCTGCTCGCCGATCAAAGTGACGTTCTTGCCGAGTGTCTCAAAGATCGGCAGCGCCCGCTCGAACTCGGCGGCCGGGCCGCCGACCATGATGGTGAGGCTTGCCGCCTTGGCGCCGACCTCGCCCCCCGAGACCGGGGCGTCGAGGTAGCCGGCTCCCTTCTCTCGCAGTTTCGCCGCGAACGCCGCCGTGGCGATGGGGCTGATCGAGCTCATGTCGATGACCAGCTTGCCGGCTGACAGTCCTTCCAGGACGCCGTCCTCGCCCAACAGGACGCGTTCGACATCAGGCGTGTCGGGCAGCATGGTGACGATGATCTCGGAGCGCCGTGCCACTTCGGCGGCGGACGCGACCACCGATGCGGTCAGGCCCTGCGGTAGAGGGGAGCGATTGAGAACGGTGACGATCTCATGCCCGGCATCGGCCAGGTGGCGCGCCATCGGTGCTCCCATGACGCCAAGCCCGATGAACCCGATCCTCATTCTCCAGCTCCCATTCGAAAGTCCCTACATCGCATCTTGCAGCGTTTTGTAGCCATATGATATAGGACATCATACAAATTTCAACCAGATGATTGGAGACGATCGCAAGATGCAAGAACGCCTCAACACGCTGAAAGCCGCCACAGCGGCTGGCCGGGCTCACATCGGCATCTGGTGCTCGCTGGCTTCGGCGCTCACCACGGAGATCGTCGCCGGCTCCGGAGCCGATTGGGTTCTGATCGACGGCGAGCACAGCCCCAACCATCTGCGCAGCATCATGGCGCAGCTTCAGGTGATGGGCGGCTTCGACAGCGAGGCTGTCGTCAGGCTGCCCTCCGACGATCCCAATCTGATCAAGCAGGCGCTGGATATCGGCGCACGCAGCCTGATGATCCCCAATGTACGAACCGCCGATCAGGCCCGCGCCATCGTCGCGGCCATGACCTATGCGCCCGGCGGATTTCGCGGCTTCTCGGTCGGTCACCGCGCCAATGGCTTCGGCCGCATCGCCGGCTACCACGCCAAGGCGCGTGAGCAGCAGCTTCTCGCCGTGCAGATCGAGGATGAATTGGGCGTGGCGAATGCCGCCGAGATCGCGGGGGTCGACGGGGTCGACGTTCTCTTCGTCGGTCCCGGCGATCTTTCCACCAATATGGGCGCGATGGGCAATCCCGGCGCGGCACATGTCCAGGAGGCAATCTCGTCCGTGCGCCAGGCCGCAACGGCGGCAGGCAAGGCAAGCGGCATCCTGGCGCCGGCGAAGGCCGATGCCGACCGCTACCTTGCCGAAGGCTTCACCATGGTTGCCGTCGGTTCGGACCTTGGCCTTCTTGCGCGGGGCTCGGATGCCCTGATCGCTTTGTTCAACCAGTAGCTTGGAGTCGGAGCCATGGCGATCCCGCCTTACAAAGCGCCATCGCGCAACGCCTACGACATCGTCATCGTCGGCGGAGCGGTTGTCGGCTCGTCCACGGCCTACTGGCTGAGCCAGGCGCTGGGCAGCGGTGCCTCGATCCTCGTGGTCGAGCGCGATAGCAGTTACGAGTTTTCATCGACGGCGCTGTCCACCAGCGCGATCCGGCAGCAATATTCCAATCCGATCAATGTGAAGATCAGCCAGTTCGGCATCGAGATCATCCGCGGATTTCAGGAGCGTATGGCACCTTTCTACAAGGACGAACCGGCGCCCGACCTCGGCTTCAAGGAGCATGGATATCTTTACTGCTGTTCACCCGACGGCGTCGAAGCGGCCCGCGAGCGCGTCGATCTGCAGCGCAGTTTTGGGGCCCACACAGTGTTCCTCGAGCCGGGCCCGCTGAAGGATCGCTTCCCCTGGCTCAATGTGGAGGATCTCGGTGGCGGTTCCTGGGGGGCTAGGGAAGAGGGCTGGTTCGATTCCGTGGGGCTGATGAACGGTTTCCGCCGCGCCGCCCGCGCCAGCGGCGTCGAGTATATCGACAATGCAGCGACAGGGCTGGATATTGCCGATGGACGGGTCATCTCGGTGCGCCTCGCGACCGGACAGACGGTTCGTTGCGGAACATTGGTCAACGCCGCGGGCCCGCGCGCGCAGCAGGTGGCAGCCATGGCCGGCCTGTCGATCCCGGTCGCGCCCTACAAGCGCTACAGCTTCGTCTTCGCCAGCGCCAACCCGATCCCCGGCCGGATGCCCAATGTCATCGACCTTTCCGGAACATTCGTGCGTCCCGAAGGCGAGCTTTTTCTCACCGGCAACACGCCGCAGGGCGACGGACCGGCCGGCTACGACGACTTTGAAATGCACCATGAAGAGTTCGACGACTACATCTGGCCGGCACTCTGGCACCGCATTCCGTCTTTCGACGCACTCAAGGTCCAGACCAGTTGGACCGGCCACTACGAGTACAACATGCTCGACCACAACGGCATCGTCGGCTTCCACCCGCAGGTGACCAATTTCATGTTTGCCAACGGCTTCTCGGGGCACGGGCTGCAACAGTCGCCAGCCGTGGGCCGGGGAGTTTCAGAACTTATCGTTCACGGGGCTTTCCAGACGCTCGATCTGTCGCCATTCTGTTACGAGCGCATAGAGCGCAACGAGCCGTTCCTCGAGGAAGCGGTGATCTAGGGCGAGACGATCGACCACCCCGTTTTGATTTGGCGAAGCAATTCATCACGGGACGTCGGTCGTGTTCGAGATTGCACCAAGCACAAGCGCCCCGGTTGTCCTCCTGGCCTCGAGATCGCGATGAGCGTCGGCAGCCTGCGCCAGATCATATTGCCTGGGCGCGCCGATCTTGATCACACCTAGGTGCAAACTGGCGGAGAGAGCGGGACACTCTCCTCCAAGGCTATGAACCCCTTGCATCCCTTGACTTCAGGCCTTTCAGGACTCACCTGTGGGGCACCAACGTGGGGCACCGGGCGAAGAATGGCAAACCAGCGGCAGTATCTCGAATGGCACGGGCAGCAGTGGCGGGTCCGCGTTAAGGTGCCTGCAAAGGTGCGGGATTTGATTGGACGAGGCAAGCTTACTCATCCTCTCCATACCGCCGACCTCAAGGACGCTGATGCTCGCAAATGGCCCATTGTGGTCCGGCTTAAGGGTGTCATCGCGGCAGCCGAAAAGGTCTTGGCCACGGATGATCCGGTGGAAGCAGAGGCCCTGCGGCATCGGCTTTCCATGGAGGATGAGGGCACTCAATACGCGATCAATTTGCGGGCTCATGAACTTGAGGAGACCAAAGGCCTGGACACGGCCAAAGCCTTCTTCGCCCTCGCCAGCGGACAAGTCACGCCACTCGATCACCATGCCGCCGAGTTCCTCAAACACCAAGGCTACCGCCTCAAGTCTGGAGGGGACTTCCGAAGGGTGTTGGGGTGGCTTGGTGACTGGTTGCGGGATAGCCGGCTCCCTGTGGCTCTGGAGGCTGTCAGACGTGTGGACGCCGGAAAGTTCCTGTCTGAGGCGCTGCTCGTCGGTAGGGGTCGCCAGAAGGCCACCGCCTATCTCGGGTTCATTAGGCAATACTGGACGTGGCTTCTCGACAAGGGGCACCTGCCGACTGGCGAAAACCCTTGGGCAGGCCAGAGGCTTCCAGCAGAGCGACGGCAGGCACGTGACGCAGAGACAGACAGAGGCAAACGTCCATTCACGGATGCCGAGATCACCAAGCTGCTCAATGGCGACGGCGGCCCCCTCCTCAATGACTTGATGCCGGTCGGAGCGCTGACCGGAATGCGGATCGAAGAGATTTGCCAGCTCCAAGTTTCCGATTGCATAGACGAGGCATTCAACGTTTGGGCAGGCAAGACAGACAATGCTCGCCGCACCGTCCCAATCCACAGTGTCCTTAAGGGGATCGTGAAGCGTCGCACTGAGGGCAAGAAGCCCACCGATTTTCTGTTTGATGACTTGCCGCCGATTCCAAAGTCGCGGGAGACGCGTTCCGACCCAGCCGCCAAGCAGTTCACGCGCTATCGCCGTAAGGCTGGTGTTGATGAGCGGCCAAACGACAAAGCCAAGAGCAATGTGGATTTCCACTCGTTTCGCCGCTGGTTCATTCGCAAGGCGCGTGATGCTATGCTTGCGGGGGCCGAAGGCTTTGACGAGTGGACCATCACGTGGGTGGTCGGGCATACGGATAGCGAGCGGGCGAAAAGCCTAGACCTAAGCCAGCACGGTTACGCGGGGCAGGACCCGGAGAAGGCGAAGAGGGCGCTTGTGGAGGCCGTTAAGTTTCCAAAGATCGGTGCAAGCTAGGAAGGGTTTCCGCGCAGGCTGGCCGGACTAGCGGACTCCTAACACCTTGCCGATCTGTTTTGCGCCTTCATGGCCATAAACTCGATTTGCAACTGAGAGAGCCTGTGTTGCCATAGATTCTCTGTCTCGGGGGGATGCACATTTCTCAATTGCAAGTTTATAGCTTTCCATCGCCCCATTCATATCGCCAAGAATGAGCTTTGCTTCCCCTTGCGTTGCTAGCTGCCAATGAGAGACAGGTGCAAAATTACAATGTTCGATGGCGAGGTTGGCCATCGCGTGCACCTCTGCGCCAATCTCCGACGCTGGGGGCGCCGACATCAAATCAATGTAAGCAATGTTGATTGCCGAATAATAAGCCTGCGCTGAGTCTTTCGTGGCAACCGCGACCTCAAGCGCCGAGCAGTATAAATCTCTCGCCTTGGTGCGATCTTCCGCAACCCCTGCCGCTAGCCACTGCCGCTTTAACCTGCCTGCCAATACGCACATGACTTCGGAGCTTGTTCTGTTTGCATCATGTTCGCCAAGATATCGTAGCGCATCGTCGCGCCGATTAAGCCCCTCCAATGCAAGGCACAACGTGACAATTCCGTTCTCATCCAATCCCTTAGCGCCAGGCTCCAGAGCTTGTACAACCTGCCTAAAACGGCGAAACTCAAGTGCCACTTCAGCGCCATCTACTACCGTCTGGTAGTCGTCTCGACGGGACAACGCTCTGGAGAAAATCCGATAATTTTCAGAGTCTGCGCTTTGTGACCTGACAATCTGAACATGATTGCCCGCGACTACGCGCTGCGCAACTTCGGGAAATGCACCTAAGTTCGCAGCGCCGCCGACAAATTCATCTCTGTTGCCAGCGACAACCCTTAATTCGAAATTGGTAGGACTCCCTACAATCACGTCCCAGTGCTTTCGAAGATTTGTTATAAAGGAGCTCGAAGGCTGCATGTCTTTGAGCTGCCGTTTCAACATGCGGCCAAAACGGGCCTTGGCAATTCCCCTACTTGGTGTGCCGTAGAGCAACAGGTGAGTTAGCTTGTCCCGCAATGGCTTGTGATCGCAGATTGCACGTTGGACGGCCAAGCCTCCCATACTGTGAGCGACAATCGCTACAGCCTCGTAGTCGACCAATGGGTCTACGGAGAACGAAGTTCTAAGCTGCGTCGCAATAATATCTAAGGGCGGGTCGGCTGACCAGAAATCTGCAAGGTCGATCCGAAGTGCGGTAGGGTAGCCGAGAGAGTAGACGTCCCAATTGGCGATGTCCGCATCGTTGAGGGCCAACTCAATGAAGCTCCCCCATGTCGATTCAAGATGACCCGTGAAGCCATGGACGAAAACCACGGCTGCCTTGTGAGAGGCTCGCCTTCGATGGGAGAGTATGGTCGGTTCAACAGCGCTTGGCTTGAAAACCTGATTGTAGCGGGCTTTTAACCAGTCGCCCACTTTCAAGAAACATCACCAGTTTGGATATGATGCACTTCGAAGCCAGCCGATTTTGATACCTCAAGCATGTCTTGTGTGGCATCGCCGGTATGCCTTGGAAGGCTATCCCAGACCAACAGCGTCGTAGGGCTTAGATCAGCCGCCTTTGCGATAATGGAAGTCTGCTTTACAATTTCCCTTGTAACCAAGGAATAGTTTTTGTTCGGATCTTTGTTCGTGAGTTCCAGATTGACCACGTCTTCGCTTGGGGTCTGCTCCAAGACGTAGTCAAATATTTCACCCCAATTTCCAGGCCTATCAGTAACCGACGAGCTTCTAAATTTCTGAGGCTCAAATGGGAGTAGGATTCGGCGAGGGATGTTCTGCTCTATTGCAACTTGCAAGGCAATCAAGTCCGCGCCACATGCAGCGGAACAGACAAGGCTTTTCACTTCAAGTCGTTTTAGTGCTTCAACGATACGTGCTCTCACGATAGGAACGTTGCCAAGGGGGAATCGTCGCTCAGCACCTACCGCGTCGATACGTCTACCAGCTAAAGCCACAACGCTTGCCATCAGTAGCCATTGGTCGCACTGCGGAGTGCCTCTACGATGCGGTCGCGTTCAAAGCTTGTAGCCCAAGATGTTCCGACAGCCAGAAGTCCCGGAGGCGTCACATTCGACTTTCCCAATTTTACAGCGGCGAGCTTCAATTTCGTATCGTCCATTTTCGCCCGCTCGATCTCCCACTGCATCCAGGAGCTTTGCGCACTCTTCTCGCCAACTAAAACGAGCAAATGAGTTGCATCCTTCATCATTCGTACAAGTGCAGCCTTGACTACAGCGGCATCGCTACTGTTGATCGGTACGTTAGGGCCACGACTGTCGAACTCAAAGTCAAATTCTGGGTTGGCATCCCACGCCTGCAAGAGGCGCTTGTAATGTGCATCCTCTGAGTGGTCGTAGCTCACAAATGTTTTTGTCTTTGCCATCTTGGAGTCCTCAATATTGCGAATCGATACGAAGACCATATCAGAGTGCTGGTCTGCAAAGTTAGGCGGATTCGTAATTCCCCAATGAAATTTTGGGTCAAACATTTGAGCTACCTAAACGTAGGGGTCGCAACGACGTTTCCCCCCGTCCCGTATGGCAAGTCTTCACTTCCTAACACTTTCGATGCGACAACCCGCCACAATATGGCCATGAGATGCGCATCGCCTCCTCAAGCTCAGGATTTGAGGCCATAAGGGTCTCACTAGGGCAAGCCCATATGAGTCTTGCAAAGAGTCGACCAAATAGTCTCACATAAGTGGTCTCTTGACATTTCGACCGCCAGTCTCACATAATGGTCTCACATGATCACTAATGGGAGACACAATGTCATGACCACCTCCGCACTAGTCGGCTACGCCCGCACCTCCACCACCGATCAGAAGGCAGGCCTTGAGGCCCAACTTCGCGACCTTGAGCAAGCGGGATGCACCAAGGTGTTTCGCGAAGAGATTTCCTCTGTGGCGACCAATAGGCCCCAGCTTGCCGCCGTGCTTGAATGGGTGCGTGAAGGCGACACATTGATTGTGACCAAGCTGGACCGGCTAGCACGGTCCGTGGCTGACCTCGTGTCGATCACAGCGGCCTTGAAGGCAAAGGGGGCAGGCCTTCGCATCCTGGCGATGAACCTCGACACCGCCACTCCCACAGGAAAGCTGATGTTGAACTTGCTGGGCTCAATCGCCGAATTCGAACGAGAGCTGATGCTTGAGAGGCAACGCGAAGGGATCGCGAAGGCGAAGGCGGAGGGGAAATATGCGGGGAGACAGCCCACAGCCCGCGCTAAGGCAGCCGAGGTGCTCCGTCTAAGGGCGGAAGGAAAGTCTGCTGGCGACATCGTGACGGCCTTAAAGATCAGCCGGGCGTCCGTGTTCCGTATCTTGGCAGAGGGAGGCATTCGCGTTCGCAGGTAGGTTCGCAGCAAGTTGTGGCAGACAGTTTGATTGAGCCCTGCGATCAAGCTTGACCTTCTCTTTGAAATGTCCTTCGTGTTCGATCTTCTCCGAGGGGGCACAATGGACAAAGACCACCTGATCAATTTGCTCCAGACCAATGGGCTGGTAGTCAAAAGCCATGACCGAATGTCGAATGACAAAGGCTGGCAAATCCGCTGTGCAGGCGGTGAGATCGTCAGTCTTTACGATACCGGCAAAATAGTTCCCCAGGGAAAGAACATAGGCGGAATTAACGCCCTTTTGGGCCAGCCAGTTCCGGCAATCCAAGCCAACGGCGGACAACCAGTACAGGGTGCTTCGGCAACGCCCCGCGACGTATTCGTGGTCTATGGACACGATGGACCGGCCAAGACCGAACTTGAGGCTATGTTGAGACGATGGGGCTTAAATCCCCTGATTTTGGACCAACTCACTTCAGGCGGGCAGACGATCATTGAAAAGCTTGAAAATGCGGCTGGTAGAGCCAACTTCGCTGTGGTGCTCGCGACCCCGGACGACGAGGGCCACCGAGCAACGCACAATGAAGAGAAGGCATTTCGCGCTCGTCAGAATGTCGTCCTTGAGCTTGGCATGATGTTGACTAAGTTGGGACGCGACCGCGTAGCCATCCTTCTGAAACAGCAGGAAAATATGGAGCGCCCAAGCGATATCCAAGGCTTGATTTATATTCCTTTCAAAGACAGCGTTTCGGAGAGTGCCCTGCAACTGGCCAAAGAGATAGACGCCAAGGGAATTCCAATCGATCTCAAGCGAGTTTGAAAAGGACAGACCACCGGGCAGCGCATGTGCAACCTCTACAACATCACCACGTCGCAAGAAGCCGTCCGCCAATGGACCAGAACTTTGCGGGACATCTTGGGCAACCTTGAGCCGTCCATAGACATCTATCCCAACCGCCCTGGCCCCGTGGTCCGCAATGCATTGGACAGACAGCGGGAGCTTGCAAACCTGCTTTGGGGCATGCCGACACCCGTCGAGCGGATGAAGGGAAAGGCCGACTACGGCACCACCAACATTCGCAATCCGCAGTACGGCCATTGGCAGCAGTATGTCGGCGTCGAGAACCGTTGCGTGGTGCCCGTTACGAGCTTTGCGGAGCCTAGCCCAACACCCGGAGACAAAGACCCCGAGACGGGCATCCAGCGAAACTATTGGTTCGCGCTCAACGAGGACCGCCCGCTGTTCTTCTTCGCGGGCCTATGGACGCCGTGGCAGGGGGTGCGCAAGGTGAAGGATGGTCCCGGCGAGTTTGAGCTTTATGGCTTCATGACGGTAGCGCCCAACGCGCTGATCAAGCCGATCCACGAGAAGGCCATGCCGGTGATCCTGACGACGCAAGAGGAGACGGAGACGTGGCTAACCGCGCCCTGGTCAGAAGCCAAGCGGCTACAGCGTACGGCACCGGACGATGCCCTTGTGATTGTCGAGAAGCCGGCCACGCAGATCAAGTTTCCCCAGCAGGCTCCGGCTCAAGGATCATTGTTTTAGGGTGGATAGCGACCGTTGAAAATTGTGCCTATGCTGCACAAATGGTCGGCGTCATCGCAGGAATAGATAGCACCAAGATTCTAATTTTCGGTCATGGGATTACCATACCGGAGCGTTTCGAACTTTCGCCCGGAATATCGCTGGACCCTACAGTGCCACGGCTAGACCTTTCGAAGGCGGCTGCTGGAAGTCGCCGCTTCTCCGATTATGCGGCGGCGCTTCAAGGGGACGAAATAGCATCATTCGTTTTGGAGATTGAAGACACAGCCGGCGGGGAGGAGTTGGCGGCAAAAGGCTGGAATGCGTTATGGTTGTTCCATTTGGTGAGCGTTGCTTGCTGTTCTCCGTGCCTCAGTCTGTACGCCGTGTGCGATGGTAGTGAACCTGCCTATTCCGCCGCCAATCGAACGCCGTTCGTTGGACCATTGTCCGAGATTCACTTGGCGACATTGGAGCAGTTGGGCTGGGCCAAAAAGCACTTTGAGAGCTTCGATAGTCTCACCAAGGTTCCTGAGTTTAGCTCAGCAATGAAATGCTTCGGCAATGCTCACTATCTGCCGGATCACGATATTCGGATTATGCTGCTATGGGCAGGCATCGAGGGCCTTCTGTCGGTGGATGCAGAACTCAGCCGACGGCTGGCGCTATATGCAGCAATTTTGATGGATGGTACGCCAGAGGAGAAGGTTGCTTACTTTGAACTTGTGAAAAGAGCCTATTCTATCCGCTCCCAAGCGGTGCATGGGGCGAAAGCAAAACCAGAGAAATTGGAGACTGGTTATCATTTTGCCAGTCGCATCTTGATTGGACTGCTTAAGCGATGCGTGGAACTTGGTAGAGTGCCCTCTCCACCGGAATTCGACCGGCTAGCGGTTGCTGCGACGATACGATGAATGTGCGCTTTCAGGCGCAAGACGGCCCTTTCAATCCTCGTCCCTCCAGATTACCCGCCGCACCATGCGGATTTCGACAAGCCGCCGCACGCGTATCTTCATGCCCTCCGATGCGCTTGGCAGCAGGATATCCACGTCAAGGTCGCGACGTTTGCACCGTTCGCAACGCATGTGCCTATCAACGTCCCAAAACGGAATGTCCCCAACCAGTTTCGCAAGGTCCCCTGGCAGATAATGGCGGGTGATGCTGCAGTTCATGCACCGGACGCGGATTAGCTGACCAACCTCATGCGCTTTGCATAGGGTCTGCACAAGGCGGCGGGGCTTTCTGGGCTGCTCTGGCATGGGCAAAAATAGGAATGAGTTCCTCGCCGAGTCAATTCGCTCTTGACATTTTCGTTCCCTTTTTGTTCACTGCGCCCAATGCAGCGTTTGGAGTAATCGCTATGGACCGCATCGTGGCACTCAACGGTCGGCAGGAAGCCGCTCTCCAGGCTCACGCCGAGGATTTCATCGCCGTCCACAAGGGCGATATGATGAAGGCCCTCAAGGAAATGATCGTACTGAACGGGCACCTTCAGGAGCGACTCGACGCGCTTGCCGGCCGCGCGACACGCTAGGAGGAACCGCAATGGGCACGATGCACTTTGATGCCGAAGCTAAAGCGGGGTTGCATTCAGAAGCCGTGAAGCTCATTGCCCGGTACGATAGCCCCCTTGAGACGGTTAAGGCGCTCATGGCCTACAACTGCGAGCTTGAGACCCAGATACTCGCCATCGCCCACCGGCACCCGGGGATAGTTTCCATTGGCTACGACGATACGCCGCCTATTGTGGGGTGATCGGGGCAGCGCTCTATGCATGACCTTATCGTTTTCATTGTCAGTAACGCGGCGCTGGTCATCGCCAACCCAGCGGCCTTCGCCATGTTTGCCGTGCTATTTGGCGGCGGTGGGTTTGCTGTTGGGCGCTATTTCTTGACCGAGCGCATCGCCAATCTGGAAAGCCGGATAGCCAGACGCGACGAGGAAATCACCGACCTTAGGGCAAAGCAGTTAGCGCCAGAGCACGAGGACCCATTGGTGCCTCTATTCCAGATGACCGAGGTGCTGCCCCCTCCGCCACTCAACTTCAATCGGCTCCTGGCCCAGCGGAAAGAAAACCTGCATGTCGGATAGCCTGCTGCCACAACAGAAAGCCCCGAAGCTAATCGTCGTCACCGCCTTTGACCGCGATGAGACCGGCGACCTTCAGCCTGTCTTTGGACCTGCCGAGCAACAGACCGAGGACCGGGCGATAAGGATCGCGAAGGGACTAGCGACGAAGCATGCCGGCGTCATTGCATGGTCGCGTGATGCCAACCCCTCGCTTGGCGAATACGGGGAGCCCACGACGCTTCTTGTGGGTGGCGACGTGCCGGACATGGAGTGAAGAGTCGGCTCACTTTGGAATCGCGTAGGGCTGACTGTACCACGCGTGACACAGGAGATTCCCACCTCCCAAACACTGGGACACATCGCCTGTCATCGTGTCTATGCGCCAAGCAATATTCCCAGTCGAAGATATCTGATAGCGCCCGATGAAGGCGAGTTGCCAAAGGGCGATGGTTGCCGCAAGCGCGATAGCCAAAGAGCTTGCTTGGATCGCTAGCCTCATGTCGTCCAACTCCAAGGCCTTGGCCTGCGGTACGCCCCCGCAAGCAGCCTCCTCGTAACCCCTCGGATCGGGGAGTTGGAAAACCGAGTTCCGGTTCCTGCGGCCTTTAGTTCCGGAGAACCTGGACATACGCCACAGGCTCCCCGACCAAAAAAGTCGAGGATCGGCACCGACGTGGTCGGCACCATGTTTGAACTCAGGGTTTCCACACCCCGGAACGCCGCGTGAGCGCTCGCGAAAGAGTCTAGCCAATGGCCAACACATTGCAAGGCTTGCTGTCTGGCCGTGGGCTTGCATTTGTTGCCGTAGCTTGTCCTAGCCCTGCTCGGTGGTACGGGTCATGGGATACCCGGTGGCGGCACTACTATGCTTCGAGGACAGGGTGTCCCCGGCACTCAGGTGCTCCGCATGCCATGTCGATGATGCCCGGCATGTCATGGTTGGTTGTCAGGTCTTTAAGTATACCTCGTCGTTATCTTCTGATGATGCCTTCGTTGACGGCTCTAAAGTCAGTTATCGATGGCATGATTGATGCCACGATTGCAAGCTAGGTGGATGTCATGAGGTGGATACGGGTTGTTGTCAGGTGTGACGCCGGGTATCTGGGTAGGTTGGCTTGATCGAGTACTCATAAGAGTGCGGAATGACTTATAGTAAATCGATGGAACGTATTTTTAACTTGACAAAGATCAACAACCGGAGGATTAGGTGCACCCCGATTAAACTTCCAAATTGAAAAGGAATGGCCATGAAAGACATCGAGAGTGAGCAATTTCGAGACGCGCCACTGATAACCCCCGAGCGGATTGCAGGTAATTGGAAAGAGGCAATGAAGCCTCTGCCCGCATGGGCCAGAACCAGGGAGTTCCTTCCAGATCGTATTCTAGTTACTGTTTGGGGATTGCATCCGAGTGCGCCTTTCTTTCCACCGCATGAGCTAGGCTTGCTTGCGGAAGTGACGCGCTACGGGCACACAATTGTTACGAACTCGAATTTCTCGCCTTCTAACCCTCGCGTCTATTTGAAGGTGTCTTTTAGGGACACGCCGGAGCACAACATCACGGTCCGCCGCGTATTGTCTGGTGCGGCTGAAGATGAGGCGGTCAAGGCACTTGATATCGAAAGTGACTACAGTGCCGCCAACTCCTATTTCGTGCCCGATGCGAGAGCCAAAAGGGATGCTCGGAAAGAGGTCATCGAGCAGGCGGAGAGACTCGCCGCCAGCGAGGTGGCCGATCCTGTGGCCGTTGCGGCCTACGTCGCGAATATTCGGGCGCTGTTTGCAGCCATTGACGCATCGGGCATCGAGTTGCCGGACGCCGCCGAATAGTCACGCAACCCGATGACCGCCGAAATGCAGATGTGCTGCATACCTGGCTGTGAGCGCCTCACTTCCCTAGCTTCTGGAACGGGGCGCTCGCCGTTTCGATGCCGCTACCACACGCAATTTACAGCAAGGCACGGCTCTTGGCACGCGACATACCGGGCTGCCGAGCTGAGGCCCTACCTTGATGCAGCGTCTCGTTGGTTGATCGCACATGACGGCGCTAGGTCGGCGGTGATGGAGATGGACTATTTGCTCGCCTCCGCTGGCAGAGCCGAACCTGCCATGAACCTTCGCGGCCTAAGCGCCGCCACTAGGGCGCGTATCGCATTCGCCCGGCTTAGTGACGCCGAGGTTCCGGCCAAGCGTCTGGTGGCGATCTATCTCGCCGTGGCGGCCCTTATTGAGGACGACTTCGGAAGCCATAGGACTAGGGAGTTTCAGATTGTTCAAGCCGCGAAGGCAGCGCATCGGCTGGCAAGTGGGACCCACAGACGGTGGGCGATGTGGAATCCAAAGGGGGAGGACATTCCGATTGAGATTCATGCCTATCCTCGCTCCTCAGGGCTCGTGCTGCGGAAGATTGGTGAGGCCATGGGGAAAGTTGTCGATCCGCTTGTTGGCGTGGCAGTTCCGGAAATCATCAAGCTGAAGGTGGAAAGGTTTGGCCTGCATCCATCCCACCGTGCGGCGGCAGAATGAAACTCGCGGACACTCGTGTGACTTGGTTCGGCATAGCGGGGACGCACATCTTGATCGCTTAGCTCCCCCCATTCCCCTTATCGCCGCCCGTGGTGGCTGCCTTTTTGAGCTGAAGCTTTCCTAGCCCCATCGCCATCAATGCAACTCAAAGCCCAACACGATGGTTGCCGTAGAGAAGGGTGGCTTGAATGGATGATACCTCCGCCGCCTCTGACCATTGGTTTGATCCTTGGGCAACCTCTCAGGGTCCCAACCTCAAGGCCCTCTCAGCCACCATCACCAAGCTAGTTCTCCAAGCCACCGCTAAGGGACCTCAAGCCCGCATCAGGCAACCCCGGATGGAGCAGGTGGAGAGGGTGACCAACATCGTGTCCTGCCTAGTGGCCAACCTAGCAGCCATGCATCAAGGTCACCCAGAGAATAGGCGTCTCGCCATCCCCCTGCGCCACACCTCACAGTCCCGCTATGACCGTAAGGGCTTTGGGCACCTGCCCCATGTCGTCGATGCGATGGCTGCCCAAGGCCTAGTGCTCAAGCACCCTGCCCACATCAAGAAACGTAGGACCGGCATAGAGGCAACAGGAAGCCTGCTTGATGCCCTGCTCTCGGGGACTGTGGCGGAGGTGGGTAGGGCAGAGGGGGAGGAGATCATATGGCTAACCGCGAGGATGGGCCGTGATGCCATCGGCCATAAACTCCCCCGTCAATTGGTGGACTATGTGGACACCGAAGAGACCCACCGACTGAGGACGGAGATGGAGGAGGTCAACACCTTCCTCGCCACCCAGCGGCTAGAGCTTCAAGGCAACCGCCAAGCCGGCTTCAGGCTGACCCGCCGCTTCACCCTTCGCAAAGTCACCGACCCGCACACATTCAACCTTCATGGCCGGCTTTACGGCGGCTTCTGGGAATCAATGCCGAAGAGCCTGCGGGGTGACCTTCGCATCAACGGGGAGCCGATAGCCGACCTCGACTTCGCCAGCATGTTCCCACGGCTTGCCTATTCGCTGGTAGGGGCTGAGCCGCCCGAAGGTGACCTCTATGCCCTCCCTGGACTGGAGGGGCATCGTGCCGGCGTGAAAGCTGGCTTCGCGGCCATGCTGTCGTCTTCCAACGAAATGACGCGCCTGCCGAGTGACGTGAAGGATGCCTTGCCGGTTGGCTGGACGGGGAGGAGGTTCGCGGAGGCAATTGGACTTAAGCACCCGGCGCTAGTGCCGCTCTTCGGCATGGACATCGCCATGGACCTGATGTTCACCGAAAGCAGCATCTTGGTCGCCGTCTTGCTGCGGCTGGCGAGGATGGGGATAGCGGCCTTACCGATGCATGATGGGATCATGGTGGCGGCTAGACACTGCGAGGCGGCCAAGAAGGCAATGCTTGAGAGGGCTGCGGCTCGCTCGCGAGTATCTATTCCGGTGGTGGTCAAATGAGGTCCCGGCAGGTAACGCACCGGCAGCGCGTTGATGGGCCTCTCGGGAACACCCAAAAACATTGAATGGGGGCCGTTTGTTATCCGACTGGAGGGAGTACTTTGTATTGAATTGCCACGCTGTCGTCGTGTTCTCCCAGCCGATGCCAATCGAGCTTTGAAGTCACGAGACAAAAGAATACGAAACACGGATTCACATGACGGTTTTCAATTTTTAGAACGAGGCGATTGCCGGTGGGAGGAATCCTCTGGTAGGGGAAAACCCATTGCACATCGTAGGAATCTGGGGGGAAGCTGGAATCCACTTCGACCTCCAAGACCAGAGTGTCACCGGGGCGCAGCGCCGTTTCGGACAGCGGAAGCACGGCACTCCCGGTCTGATTGCGTCGAAACTCGCCGGCATGGGTCGTCCTACCAAAGCTGTCCGTTAGCTTCACCACCGTTGGAGTGTTGAACTCCTTCCCCATATTCTTCTCCGTATAAAAGGCCTTCAAACTCTCTATCGCATCGCGGCTGTAGCAAATCACCTGCTCAGCTTCGCGGACCGATATTGCATTGGCGTGTGAGAGTTTATTGCGAGGGGTAACGAGACGATTCAAAAAGGTTCTTGCTTCCTCTCTGCCGTTCGGAAACGCCTGAGCTAGAGGCCTTTTAAAGTGGGCCTGAAAGAGTTCGGGATTGCAGACAATCTCGATCGCGTCTTCAAGGACTGCTGCGTCTATCAATCGAGAATACCGCCCCGGCTCAGCTGCTGACCTTTCAGTAAGCCCTCTCCGAATTCGCGAATTGATCACATAGCTGCCATCGGCACGCTTGGCCTGAAGATAGTCTGGCCCGAAGGGTTCCCGGAGCTCTTGATCGATCACCACACGCAGCCAAAGTTCAAGCGTTTCAATGGCAGCCTTGCAATAGGCGCGGCGCTGGTCATCTGGAATATGGTGAAGCGGCATGCTGTCTCATCCACTCATAACGGATATCTTGGGGCACCGAAGTGGGGCACCGCAGTTCCATCGCAAACTAAAAAACCAAGCTGCTTCAA
The DNA here is from genome assembly GCF_040322895.1 of Mesorhizobium sp. M0088. Classification (NCBI taxonomy): domain Bacteria; kingdom Pseudomonadati; phylum Pseudomonadota; class Alphaproteobacteria; order Hyphomicrobiales; family Phyllobacteriaceae; genus Mesorhizobium; species Mesorhizobium sp. M0088. Next base: position 161,583 of record NZ_JAMYUI010000005.1, on the reverse strand, counting down.
TTGGATAGGCAACAATAGAATTGCTGGCGGAGAGAGCGGGATTCGAACCCGCGTTACGGTCTCCCGTAAACACACTTTCCAGGCGTGCGCCTTCAACCACTCGGCCACCTCTCCGTCCATGCATGTCACGTCGGCCGGTTTTGCCGCGCGGGTTGGGGAGATGCACCTCCCTTGGGGCAAGGCGGAACTTCCGCCATCGGCGCCGCCAACCAGCGAACGCCCTTCCCCGCACCTGAGCCGTCGAAGCAACAGGCGCGGGGCTCATCTAGTCGATCCGGCGCCGAATGCCAAGCCATATCAGCCGTCTATTCGCTTTGCCGGCCACACAGTGTTCGCAGGGCGGCCGGCATGCCCGTTTTTACGGGCGCCGCCGCTGCAATGGTGTGCACAGGCACGACCGCCGGGCCGGCCGCCCTTGACTTCCCCCGGAGTTGCCTGTCGGGTGCCGAGGCTTTGCGGGGGCATCGTGCGGACATGACATCGAGCAATGGACAGACGCCAGTCAGGCGGCCGGACAGCGGGCTTTCCTTCGTGCCGGTGGGCTGGCTCGTCTTCGTCATGGCGTGGTCGGTCTACGGCCTGATCTCCGTCTGGCCCGCGGTCGGCGCCACCGGCCTGCCAGACAGCGTGTTTTACCTTATCTATGGCGGGCTCGCCGTCGACGTCGTCACCATCCTGTGGGGGCTTTACCTGCTCGGCCTCGCCTTCGGCCGCTCGGCCCGCTTCCCGCGCCGGTTCACCATCTGGCAGGTCGCCACGATCGTCTGGCTGGTGGCCTGGCAGACCGCGGCACTGACGATTTCGGATTTCGTCTTTTCGGGTCAGGCGCTTGCCATCACCGCTGCTCAAATCGCCATCGGCGGTCTCTGCATCCATCTGCTGCGCCGTGGATCCGAAGCCGATGCCGTTTATGTCAATCCGGAAACCGAAAGCCCGCCTGTCTTCGTCTCGGTCGCCGCCGCGCTGCTCGGCATCGTCCTGGGCGCGGTCATCGGCGCCGTGGCCGGGTTCGCCATCGGCTCGGTGATCGCTGATGCCACCGAGATGAGCTGTTTCGAGGGCGCCTGCGGCTATTTCGCCGTGTTCACCGGTCTGGCCGGCCTGGTGATCGGCGCCATTGGCGGCGGCATTTTCGCCGTCTGGCGTGTCCATCGGCGCAAAAGGAAGCCGGCCGCATAATTCGCGCAGGGCAACGAACCCGGGTTCACCCGGTCTTTAAAGACTTCGCCGGCACGTCGGTTTGCGAGGCACCAAACGCAAAAACCCGCCTGTGCGACGGGTCGTCGGCACAAGTCAGCACCATGCCAAAATTATTAGCATAGCTGCCCTCACATGTCAATGAAAAGCCGCCCGGCCGACTGTTGTGCGGCCTTCTGTTGACCTGAGTTTGGAACCTGCAAATTCGCATATGGCGATTGCGATCCAGCCATGCGCATTCTATCTCTGAAAGGCCCCTCGGGAGGGGACCTGCCCGGAGGAGGGTTCTGATGTTTCGCTTCGTCTTTCGTCTTGCCGCCATGATCGCGCTGTCGATTTCCGTCATCATGGCGGTGCTCGACGCGACACGCACCGTGGCGGCCTCCGTGCTGGTCCTGACCCCGCTCAACACCAGTTGGCTGGCGGTCTCGCCCGACACGCGGGCCGCCTTCGAGACCTTCATCCGAACCAAGGCCAGCCCGCTGCTGTGGGACGGCGCCGTCGCCTGGGTGCTGAACCAGCCGGGCTTCGCCGTGTTCGCGGTGCTGGCTTTCCTGCTCTATGCGATAGGCTATAGGCGGTCACCGCGTGCTGGGCAGTTCGCCGCCACCTAGAGCATCGGACCCAAAAGCGGTTGCCGGTTTTGGGAAATCCGATGCTCAAATAAAGCCGCCGTCATGCGGCTTCTTGCGTTTCACCCGAAGAGGAGCCGCGCATGTTCTTTCTCAGCGACATGCTGAACAAGAAGCTCAATCTGCCGAAGCCCGCCGAGGCCCTGCCGGGCCGCGCCAGGGCGATCCCGACCGCATCCAGGCACAAGGTCTTGAAAAGACCGCTCAAAGGTCCTTATCCCGAGAGGCTGGAGACGGCGATGTTCGGACTGGGCTGCTTCTGGGGTGCGGAGCGGCTGTTCTGGCAGATCGACGGCGTCTGGGTCACCGCAGCCGGCTATGCCGGCGGCTTCACGCCCAATCCGACCTATCAGGAGACCTGCACCGGGCTTACCGGTCATGCCGAAGTGGTGCTGGTGGTCCATGACCCCGAGATCGTCTCCTATGCTGGGCTTCTGAGGCTGTTCTGGGAAAGCCACGACCCCACGCAAGGCATGCGCCAGGGCAATGATGTCGGCACCGCCTATCGCTCCGCGATCTACACGAGCGACGAGGCGCAATTGCGGGCGGCGAGCGCCTCGCGCGATGCGTATGACATCTCGCTGCGCGGTGCCGGCCACGGCAGGATCACCACCGAGATCGCGCCGGCGGCCGAATTCTACTTCGCCGAAGCCGATCACCAGCAATATCTGGCGAAGAACCCTTACGGCACGTGCAACCTCAAAGGCACCGGCGTCGCTTGCGTCATCCCTGCCGCCGCGTCCGCGTAACGCTTGGCGCAAGGACAAGCTGCGGTGCGGCTTGCCCGCATCAAGCTTTTCCAAAAGGTCAAAATTCCGCGTGAATTTTGTTTCGGGCCATGCCAGATTGCCGCCGAGCGGGAGGGAGTACACTCCTGGCTGACGTCGTATGCCTGCCGGAGAACCGGGCCGGCATGCGGCGCGTAACGGAAAAAATAACCGACAGGGTGTGGATCACATGAAACGTATCGTTCTCGGCCTCCTGGCCGCAACCGCAATGGTTCTTCCGGCTTTCGCCGCGGATGTCCAGCCGGCCATCCTCTATGATCTCGGCGGCAAGTTCGACAAATCCTTCAACGAGGCTGCCTACAACGGCGCCGAGAAATTCAAGACGGAAACCGGCACGGCCTACGTCGAATTCGAGGTCTCCAATGCCTCGCAGCGTGAGCAGGCGCTGCGCCGCTTCGCCGAGGACGGCCGCAACCCGATCGTCATGGCCGGCTTTGCCTGGACGGACGCGCTGACCAAGGTCGCCGCCGAATATCCCGACCTGAACTTCGCCATCATCGACGACCAGGTCGATCTGCCGAACGTGCGGTCGCTGAAGTTCAAGGAACAGGAGGGCTCCTACCTCGTCGGCATCCTGGCGGCGATGGCCTCTAAGTCCAAGAAGGTCTCCTTCGTTGGCGGCATGGATATCCCTCTGATCCGCAAGTTCGAATGCGGCTATGTCGGCGGCGCCAAGTCGGCGGGTGCGACTGATGTCATCCAGAACATGACCGGCGACACGCCGGCTGCCTGGAACGATCCGGCCAAGGGCGGCGAGATCGCCAAGACGCAGATCGACCAGGGCTCCGACGTGATCTACGCCGCGGCAGGCGGCACCGGCGTCGGCGTGCTGCAGGCGGCGGCAGATGCCGGCAAGCTCGGCATCGGCGTCGATTCCAACCAGAACGGCCTGCAGCCGGGCAAGGTGCTGACCTCGATGCTGAAGCGCGTCGACGTCGCCGTCTACACCGCCTTCATGGACGGCAAGAACGGCACCTTCAAGGGCGGAGTCGAGAATCTGGGCCTCAAGGAAGGCGGCGTCGACTACGCCATGGACGACAACAACAAGGCGCTGGTGACGGACGAGATGAAGGCGGCCGTCGAAAAGGCCAAGGCCGACATCATTGCCGGCAAGGTCGAAGTGCACGACTATACGGCTGACAACGCTTGCCCCTATTGAGCGGCACGAACACACAGACATGATCTGCAAACCGCCGGGCGCCAGCCCGGCGGTTTTGTCTTTACCGGATCGAGCGAAACGTTCGCTCCGTGCCGGCCACCGTTTCGGGATACAGATGCAGCCAAAGATCGCACCCATGGGCGAGCACGACGTAGCAGCGGTAGCCCAGCTGCGCCTGGCCACGTTTTTCGAGGGAACCGGAAGGACGCTCGGGGAAGATGCGGCAGGGCTTCGTGGCTTGATCGCCGGTGACGGCTTCGAGGCGGCATTCGTTGCCCGGATCGGCGACACCCCGGTCGGGACATGCCTGCTGGTCCACCACGAGCTGGAGCCCGTACATGATCTGACGCCATGGCTGGCCGGGTTGGTCGTCGATGCAAGGTATCGACGCCGAGGCATCGCCACCGCGCTGGTCAAGGCAACGGAAGCCCATGCGGCGTCACGGGGCGTCGAGATGCTCCATCTCTACACATGGGATGCGCGTGATTTCTACGCGGCTCTCGGCTGGAATACCGTTGAGATAAGCGGCTCGGACGGCGAGAAGATGGCGCTGATGTCGCGCCGCCCTCGCCTATAGCAGCTTCGCGACGAGACAGCCCAGCGCGAACGCCACCATCAGCCCGGCGGCAACGACAACTCCGCGCCGGCCGCCAAGCGCGTGCACGCCAATGCCGTATGGTGGCCGGGACAGGCTTCGGATCACCGTGCGCGGTTTGACCTCATTGCCGCCGAGCTCGACGCTGCGCATCTGAGGTAACTCGGCTAGGCGTTGGGTAACCAGTTCCCAATGCCTGCCAGGCAGCAGGTCGCGTTTTCCGTAACGGTCGAAGAAATACATCTGCTCGGCAAGTCGCGCGACCGCGTCGCGGAAGGCGGGATCGACCTCCAGGTCACGTTCGGCCCGTTCGCGGTCTTTGTCGTTCATAAGACCGAGCACATATTCGCCGGCCCGCGCGATGCGATCGCTTTCACTGACCAAGGCGTGCACCTTCCCTTTTTCCTCACCAGTGCGGTGGCTTGGTTACCGGCACTTCATCTCCTGTCTGCTCCTCCAGCGCCAGGAAGCGATCCGTCAGCGCGTCCAGCTTGCGCTGCATGCGCTCGATCACCTTCCACTGCTCGGCGATCTGACCGGACAGTTCCTCGATGGTCTTCTCCTGCTCGGCGGCGCGTATTTCCAGCGTCGTCAGCCGGTCGGCGGGCGTGATCATGTGAATTCCCCAGTCTCACCGCGATGTCGTTCACCGCGATGTCTTGCGCCGTGATGCGAATTTCGGCGCCGTCATACTAGCGAATGTGAAGGCCCCGGCCACGTTGCAAATTGACAAGCGCACCGGGATTTGTCGAGAGTGAACCGGCTCCGCCAATTGGCACGGGCGGAGCGTCATGCTAGGCGTTTTGACCAAGCGATAAAAAAATAAGAGTGGGACAGGCTGCATGGCGCAAGCCGCAATCGAGTTGATCGGCATCAACAAGAGTTTTGGTGCGGTGCGCGCCAACCGGGACATCAATCTTGAGATCGGTCGCGGCACGATCCACGGCATTGTCGGCGAGAACGGAGCTGGCAAGTCGACGCTGATGTCGATCCTCTACGGCTTCTACCAGGCCGACAGCGGCGAAATCCGCGTTGGCGGCCAGCCGGCCTCGATCAAGACCCCCAATGACGCCATCGCGCTCGGCATCGGCATGGTGCATCAGCACTTCATGCTGGTCGACAATTTCACGGTGCTAGAGAACGTCATCCTCGGCGCCGAAAGCGATGCGCTCTTGAAGAAGAGCATCGCCAAGGCACGCTCCGAACTGGAGCGGCTTGAGCGCGAATACGGGCTGGAAGTCGATCCCGATGCGATCATCGAGGAGCTGCCGGTCGGCCTGCAGCAGCGGGTGGAGATCCTGAAGGCGCTCTATCGCGGCGCCGAGATCCTGATCCTCGACGAGCCTACGGGCGTTTTGACGCCGGCCGAGGCCGACCATCTGTTCCGCATCCTTCGGCAGTTGAAGGACCAGGGCAAGACGGTGGTGCTGATCACCCACAAATTGCGCGAGATCATGGCCATCACCGACACCGTGTCGGTGATGCGCCAGGGCACGATGGTGGCGACGCGCGAAACCAGGAAGACCACTGTCGAGGAACTGGCCGAGCTGATGGTCGGGCGGCGCGTGCTCTTGCGGGTCGAAAAGGGCGAGGCCGAGGCCGGCGCCGTCAAGCTCGCGGTCAAGAACCTGACGGTGAAGGATACGCGCGGCGTAACCATGGTCGACGACATCTCCTTCGATATCAGGGCCGGCGAGATCGTCGGCATCGCCGGTGTCGCCGGCAACGGACAATCCGAACTGCTCGAGGCGATTTCCGGCATCAGGCGTGCGGTGTCCGGCTCGGTCATGCTCGACGGCAAGCCGATCGACCTGACCGGTGCGGCCGACCCGGGCGAACTGCGCGACCGCGGCCTGGCGCATGTGCCGGAGGACCGCCATCACGTCGGGCTGGTGCTGGCCTTCGAGGAGAACGAGAATTCCATCCTCGGCTATCACGACGATCCCCGCTATTTGAAGGGGCCGTTCCTCAACGTTGACGCCATTATGGCCGACGCCAGGGACAAGATCGAGAAATACGACATCCGCCCCGGCAATCCGCGCCTGAAGACCGCCAATTTCTCCGGCGGCAACCAGCAGAAGATCGTGCTGGCGCGGGAGATGGAACAGGACCCTGGTGTTCTGATCGTTGGCCAGCCGACACGCGGCGTCGATGTCGGCGCCATCGAATTCATCCACAAGCGCCTGATCGCCATGCGCGACCAGGGCAAGGCGGTGCTGGTGGTGTCGGTCGAGCTGGACGAGATCCGTTCGCTGTCCGACCGTATCCTGGTGATGTTTGCGGGCCGCATCGTCGGCGAACGCGGCCCCGAAGCGACCGAGGGCGAGCTCGGCCTGCTGATGGCTGGCATCGAGCACCAGGAGGCAGCACTTTGAGCGCGCCTTACGCCAAACTGCCGGCCTGGGCCGACTATGGCCTGATCCCGCTGATCAATCTGTTCGTCGCCTTCGTCGTCGCCGGCTTCGTCGTGCTTCTGGTCGGCGAGAATCCGTTGCGCGCAGCCGTCATCCTGGTCGAAGGCGCCTTCGGCAAAGGCACCGGCATCGCCTTCACCCTCTTTTATGCCACCACCTTCATCTTCACCGGGCTTTCGGTGGCGGTGGCCGCGCATTGCGGCCTGTTCAACATCGGCACCGAAGGGCAGGCCTACATCGCCGGCCTCGGCATCGCCATCGTCTGCCTGAGCTTCGACAGCACACTGCCATGGTGGCTGACCTTCCCGCTGGCGATCATTGCCGCGGCGGCGGTCGGCGCATTGTGGGCGCTCATCCCGGCCTATCTGCAGGCCAAGCGTGGCTCGCACATCGTCATCACCACCATCATGTTCAACTTCATCGCCGCCTCGATCATGGTTTACCTGCTGGTCGGCCCGTTGAAGCCAGCCGCCTCGCAAGCGCCGCAGACGCGCAACTTCCTCGCCGGCGCGGAATTGCCCAAGCTCAACTGGATCATCGAGCTGTTCGGCGCCAAGATCCGTTCGGCGCCGCTCAACGTCACCTTCCTGCTGGCGCTGGTCATGGCCTTCCTGGTCTGGCTGCTGATCTGGCGCACCAAGCTCGGCTATGAGATGCGCACCTACGGCCACAGCCCGAAGGCGGCACGCTATGCCGGCATTTCCGAAACCCGCATCATCATCACCGCCATGATGATCTCGGGCGGGCTGGCCGGCATGATGGCGCTCAATCCGGTGATGGGCGATCAGCACAATGTCGCCATCGACTTCGTTTCCGGCGCCGGCTTCGTCGGCATCGCCGTGGCGCTGATGGGCCGCCTGCACCCTGTCGGCATCGTATTGGCGGCGATCCTGTTCGGCATGCTCTACCAGGGCGGCGCCGAACTCGCCTTCGAGATGCCGGCAATCAGCCGCGACATGATCGTCATCATTCAAGGCCTGGTGATCCTGTTTGCCGGTGCCCTCGAGCACATGTTCCGGCCCTACATCCAGGCGCTGTTCGCCTCGTTCAGTCCGCGATCGGTCGGCATGGAAGCGGTCAAGGGGAAAGGTGCCTGAGATGGATGTGTTCAACGCGATCATCCAGACACTGGACTCCACCATCCGCCTCTCGGTGCCGCTGCTGCTTGCCTGCCTGGCCGGGCTCTATTCGGAACGCGCCGGCATCTTCGACATCGGCCTCGAAGGCAAGATGCTGGTCGGCGCCTTCGCCGGCGCGGCCGCCGCTTCCGTGTTCCATTCGGCGTTTCTTGGCCTCGGCATGGCGATCCTGATCTCGGTCGCCTTCGCCATGATCCACGGCTTTGCCTCGATCACCCATCGCGGCAACCAGATCGTCTCCGGCGTGGCGATCAATTTCATCGCCGCCGGCTCGACCATCATCCTCGGCCAGGCCTGGTTCCAGCAGGGCGGGCGCACGCCGGCGCTGCAACCGGGCGAGCGCTTCGAGGCCATCACCTTGCCGGGCGCCGAGGCCATCCGCGACGTGCCGATCATCGGACCGATCTATGCCGAGCTCCTGTCGGGCCACTCGATCCTGGTCTATCTTGCCTTCGCGATGGTGCCGTTCACCTGGTGGGTGCTGTTTCGCACCCGCTTCGGCCTGCGCCTGCGCGCCGTAGGCGAGAACCCGGCCGCAGTCGACACCGCCGGCATATCGGTCGCCTGGCTGCGCTACAGGGCGCTGATCTGCACCGGCATCCTCACCGGCATTGCCGGCGCCTACCTGTCGATGGTGCAAAATGGCGGCTTCGTGAAGGACATGACCGCCGGCAAGGGCTACATCGCGCTGGCAGCCCTGATCTTCGCCAAGTGGAAGCCGGTCAATGCCATGTTCGCCTGCCTTCTGTTCGGCTTCCTGGACGCTGCGTCGATCCGCCTGCAAGGCTCGCCGCTGCCCATCATCGGCAAGGTGCCGGCGCAGTTCATGCAGGCGCTGCCCTACATCCTCACCGTCATCCTGCTCGCCGGCTTCATCGGCAAGGCCATTCCGCCACGCGCCGGCGGCGTGCCTTATGTCAAGGAACGTTGAGCGGCGGGTCGGCTTTGCGCCGGGTTTTGAACACGATCATCGGAGAGAACACCTGAATGTCGCATGATCTGTTCGAGGCTGCCAAGGCCGCCATGGCCAAGGCCTACGCGCCCTATTCCAGGTTTCCGGTCGGCGCTGCCTTGCGCACCGAGGACGGGCGCGTCTTTACCGGCGCCAACATCGAAGTCGCCTCCTATCCGGAAGGCTGGTGCGCCGAGACCACGGCGCTGGGCCACTACATCATGGGCGGCGGCGGCAAGATCGTGGAGATCGCCGTCCTTGCCGAACGCATGGCCAAATGCTCGCCTTGCGGCGGCTGCCGCCAGCGGCTTGCCGAATTCTGCCGGCCGGAAACAAAGCTCTATCTCTGCGACAATGCAGGTGTGGCCGAGACCGTGACCATGGGCGACATGCTGCCTTACGGCTTCCGCGGCGATATTTTGAAATGAACAACGGGCTCAAATGAACAGCTGGCAGCGATGACGGAAAAAGCCCTGGATCATCTCGTCGAAAGGCTGGACGGCCTGGCGCCGGCCACGGCACTGGTGCTCGGTTCGGGCCTCGGCGGTCTGGTCGACCAGATCGAGGACCCGATCCGCATCTCCTATGCCGACCTGCCCGGCTTTCCCAGAAGCGGTGTCACCGGGCACGCCGGCGAAGTGGTGGCAGGGCTGTTTGCCGGCGTGCCGGTGCTGATGCTGTCGGGCCGCGCCCATTACTACGAGCACGGCAACGCCGCGGCGATGCGCCCCGTGTTGGAAGTGCTTGCCGGCATCGGCATCACGAAACTGATCCTCACCAATGCCGCCGGTTCGGTCGATCCGGACATGCCGCCTGGCTCGGTCATGCTGATATCGGACCACATCAATTTCTCGGGCACCAACCCGCTGATCGGCGAACCAAGCGACCGGCGTTTCGTCGGCCTGACCGAAGCCTATGATGCCGGCATCCGCCAAGCCATCGAACGGGCGGCAAATGCAACCGGCACCACCCTGCACAAGGGCGTCTATATGTGGTTCTCCGGCCCATGCTTCGAAACGCCGGCCGAAATCCGCATGGCGCGCATCATGGGCGCCAATGCGGTCGGCATGTCGACAGTACCGGAGGTCATTCTCGCCCGCTTCCTCGGATTGCGCGTCGCCGCCTGTTCGGTCATCACCAACCTGGCCGCCGGCATGACCGGGGCCGAGCTTTCGCACCAGGAGACCAAGGACATGGCGCCGGTCGGCGGCGCGCGGCTGGCGACGATCCTGCAGCGCGTGTTCCGCGACGGACTGCTGGAGATCTGATGCTTCCCCAGGAAATCATCCGCCGCAAGCGCGATGGCCTCAGGCTGTCGGAAGAGGAGATCGCCGGCTTCGTCGCGGGCGTGACGTCAGGCGCCGTTACCGATGGCCAGGCCGGCGCCTTCGCCATGGCGGTGTTCTTCAACGGCATGAACCGCGACGAGGCCGTGGCGCTGACGCTGGCGATGCGCGATTCCGGCGATGTGCTCGACTGGTCGGACCTGCCCGGCCCGGTCACCGACAAGCATTCGACCGGCGGCGTCGGCGATAATGTCTCGCTGATGCTGGCGCCGATCGTCGCCGCCTGCGGCGCCTATGTGCCGATGATCTCGGGCCGTGGCCTTGGCCACACCGGCGGTACGCTGGACAAGATGGATGCCATCCCCGGCTACATCAGCCAGCCCGATGTCGCGCTGTTTCGCAAGGCGGTGCTCGAAACAGGCTGTGCCATCATCGGCCAGACCGCCGACCTCGCGCCCGCCGATCGACGGCTCTATGCGATCCGCGACGTCTCCGGCACGGTCGAATCGGTGCCGCTGATAACCGCTTCGATCCTGTCGAAGAAGCTGGCGGCCGGGCTGCAATCGCTGGTGCTCGACGTCAAGGTCGGCAACGGCGCCTTCATGGAAAAATCGCGCGACGCCACCGCACTGGCCAACAGCCTGGTTGAGATCGCCAACGGCGCCGGGCTGAAGGCCTCGGCGTTGATCACCGGCATGAACGAGCCACTGGCGTCGGCCGCCGGCAACGCCGTCGAGGTGCGCAACGCCGTCGATTTCCTCACCGGCCGGTATCGTGACCGTCGGCTCGAGGATGTGACGCTGGCGCTGGCCGCCGAAATGCTGCAGTCGGCCGGGCTGGTGTCGTCCAACCAGGATGGCATGCGGCGCGCCACCGAGACGCTCGCCAGCGGCCGCGCCGCGGCCACCTTCGCACGCATGGTGGCCGCGCTTGGCGGCCCCGCCGATTTCATCGAGAAACCGGAGAAACACCTGCCAGCGGCGGCGATCGAATTTGCCGTCAAGGCGACCGCAAACGGCTTCGTCACCGGCATCGCCACCCGCGATATCGGGCTCGCCGTGGTCGGCCTGGGAGGTGGACGCACGCGGCCGGACGACAAGATCGACCACGCGGTCGGTATCAGCAGGCTGTTACCGATCGGTACGGAGGTGGGGATCGGCGAGCCGCTGGCGCTGATCCATGCCCGCTCATCGGCCGATGCCGAGGCCGCCGCGGCAACCGTGCTTTCGGCCTATACGGTCGGCGCCTCGAAGCCGGCCGCCGACAAGAGCGTGATCCGGCGGATTCTTCCGCGCGGCTAAAGCAATTCCAGGAAAAGTGTGAACGGTTTTCCCGGGAAAAGCGCATAGCGCTTTCCCTTGGGAATTGCGGAAAACGAATAGCCTTACTGGATGAGCAGCAGCGCGCCGTTCTCGACCTGGTATTTGTCGAGCCGGTTGAGGAAGCTCATGCCGATCAGATTGGTGTGCAGCGCCCTGTCGTCGAGCACGATGGTCTGGACGTCATTGACCGTGATGTTGCCGATCTGCAGGCGGTCGATCATGGCCACGGCCGCCTTGATGGTGCCGTTGGCGGTGTTGACCTCGCGGTTGAAGTCGGAAGCGTTCAGCGACAGGCCGATCCTGCGCGCCGTCGAAATGTTGATGGCGACCAGCGTGGCGCCGGTGTCGATCATGCCGTCGACCTGACGTCCATTGAGCTTGAAGGCCGATGAAAAGTGTCCGCGCTCGTCAGCCGCGACGACGACCTTGCGGCCCATCGGCAGCGGTGCCGCAGGCTTGTTGGGCACCGATGCCAGATTGACGTCCGGTTGGGCCTCGGCCGCTTGTTTGCCCGGCACCGCCGACCTCAGCAGGTTTTCGACGAGTTGCGGGTTCGACTGATACACAATCGGTATCGATGCCGATGTACCGGCGAAAACGGCGAGGATCAGGAGTTTGCGCAGCATGGGTCGGCCTCGCCGCATGACCCCGAAAATCGGGATCGATTTTCGGAAGGCTCACGCGCAAATCAAAGTGCTGCAGCGTCCTTTGCGCGTCCGAAATGGACGCGCGGCGCTGCAGTGACAGCCGATCGTTAAGCCCGGATGGTGTTTGCCGCTTTAACGCGCGCCAAAACCGCGCCTTTGCGTAAATATTTGGTAAATCGTACCAGCCGACTTTGCCTGATATTACTTGGTCCCGTACATGCGGTCGCCGGCGTCGCCGAGGCCGGGCATGATGTAGCCCTTCTCGTTGAGCTGGCGGTCGATCGAAGCGGTGAAGACGGGAACGTCCGGATGCGCCTTGATGAAGCGCTCGATGCCTTCAGGCGCCGCCAGCAGGCAAAGGAAACGGATGTTGGTGGCGCCACGCTCTTTCAGCTTGTCGATCGCCGCGATCGCCGAATTGGCGGTCGCCAGCATCGGATCGACGACGATCACCAGACGGTCGGCGAGGTCGCTCGGCGCCTTGAAGAAATATTCGACCGCTTCCAGCGTTTCGTGATCGCGGTAGAGACCGACATGGGCGACGCGCGCCGCCGGCACCAAATCGAGCAGGCCTTCCAGCAAGCCGTTGCCGGCGCGCAGCACCGAGGCGAAGACCAGTTTCTTGCCCTCAAGCGTCGGCGCTTCCATCGTTTCCATCGGGGTTTCGATGGTCGTCGTCGTCAGTTCGAGGTTGCGGGTGACCTCGTAGCCGAGCAGCAGCGAGATTTCGCGCAGCAGCCGGCGGAAGCCAGCCGTCGAGGTTTCCTTCTTGCGCATGATGGTCAGCTTGTGCTGGACAAGCGGATGGTCGACGACGGTGACGCCCTTCATGGTGTTCTCCTGATGCCTGCGCCCGAAAATGCGCGCATGGCCCTTTCGGACGCGCCGCGCTTCAAGCTGCCTGGGCGAACCCTAGCGGCAATACGCCGGCCAAGGAACCGCTTGGCCCGCACCGACCACAGCTTTGTCGGCGGAAATCAGCGTGCCGCGCCGTTCAACCGGGCAAGAAGAGCAGTCTTGGTCTTTCTATCGACGAAAGCGGCCTCGATGGCCGTTCTGGTGACGGCGGCCAGCGCCTTTTCGTTCATCGAGAAATGCTCGGCGGCAATGTCGTATTCGCGCTTCAGCGAGGTCCAGAAATAGGGCGGATCGTCGGAATTGAGCGTCACCTTGCAGCCTGCCGCCTGCAGGGCCGGAAACGGATGATCGGCGAAACTGTCGAACACCTTGAGCGCGATGTTGGAACCGGGGCAGCATTCCAGCACGACGCCCTCGTCGGCGATGCGCCGGACGAGGTCCGGGTTCTCGATGGCGCGCACGCCATGGCCGATGCGGGACGGGCGGATGTGATCGAGCGCCGCCTGGACCGTCTCCCAGCCCGTCAGTTCGCCGGCATGGATGGTGATGCCGAGCCCGGCCTCGCGGGCGATCTCGAAAGCCCTGACATAGTCCTCCATATCGCCGATGCGCTCATCGCCGGCAACGCCGAAACCGGTGACCAGCGGATGCCCGCAACGCGCCGCGAAGCGCGCCGCCTGCTCGATCGATTCGACGCCGACATGGCGCACGCCGGTAACGATCATGCGGCCTTCGATGCCGGTCTTGGCCTTGGCGCGGGCCATGCCTTCGCCGAGCGCGTCGGTATAGGCTTTCGGCGACAGGCCGGCCTTTTTCGCGTGGTCCGGCGAGGTGAACACCTCGGAATAGATGGCGCCATCGCGGGCAAGGCTGGTCAGATAGTGGTCGGCCAGCCGCGCATAGTCCTCCTCGGTCCGGAACAGATCGGCGGAAAAATCATAAGCCGCCAGGAAGGAGGTGAAATCGTGCCAGACGAAAGAACCGTTCTGGATATAGGGCGAGGTGTCCTTGCCGTATTTCTGCGCCTGGCGGATGACGAGTTCGGGCGCCGCTGCCCCTTCGATGTGGCAGTGCAGTTCCGCTTTCAAAGGCATTCAATCATCCCGTCGGTCCGTCCAGGTCTCGAAACCCGCCACCTGGAAGCGCGGCTGAACACCGCGCCTTAAACAATAGCGCCCGCACCATCGATCGGCTATGGTCCCGCCGGTTTTATGACGGATCAAAAAAAATGTCAGTTGAGAGAACCACGGCCGCGGGCGGCATGGAAACTTCCTATGGTTTCAAGCGTGTAGGGGCTGGCGACAAGCAGTCCCTGGTCAACGATGTTTTCCACAAGGTCGCCAACCGCTACGACCTGATGAACGATCTGATGTCGGCCGGCCTGCACCGGCTGTGGAAGGATGCCATGGTGACATGGCTCAACCCGCCGAAACGGGCGGGCTGGAAGGTGCTCGACGTTGCCGGCGGCACCGGCGACATCGCCTTCCGCATCGTCGATGCCAGCCACGGCAACGCCCATGCCACCGTGCTCGACATCAATGGCTCGATGCTGGCTGTCGGCCGCGACCGGGCCGAAAAGAAAGGCCTGTCCGGCAACACCGATTTCGTCGAGGCCAATGCCGAGGAACTGCCCTTTGCCGATGCCACATTCGATGCCTACACCATCGCTTTCGGCATCCGCAACGTGCCGCGCATCGAGGTGGCCTTGGGCGAAGCGTTTCGCGTGCTGAAGCCCGGCGGGCGCTTCCTGTGCCTGGAATTTTCCGAGGTCGAGATGCCGCTGCTCGACAAGGCCTACGAAGCCTGGTCGTTCAATGCCATTCCCAAGATCGGCAAGATGGTCACTGGCGACGGCGAACCCTATTCCTATCTGGTCGAATCGATCGCCAAATTCCCCAACCAGCAGAATTTCGCGGCCATGATTTCCCGCGCTGGCTTCGGTCGCGTTTCCTTCCGCAATTATTCCGGCGGTATTGCAGCACTTCATTCGGGCTGGAAGCTTTGAGGCTGGCTCGCATTTCTCGCATGCAGTGTGATCTGTGCCGGTTCGAAAAGCCGGCAGGACGGGCGCAGCTATGAGCACGGTCAGCGCTGGATTTCGGCTCGTAAGGGCCGGCTGGGTGCTGGTGCGCGAGGGCGTCGTCGCCGCCTTGCCGGGCGAGGAGTTGTCGGGCCTGCCGAAGTTCGGCTGGCGGCTGGCGCGGTTGTTCACCCGCCGTCGCGCCCTTGCCTATGAGCGCAGCGACCGGCTGGCCAAGGCGGTCGTCCGGCTCGGTCCCTCCTACGTCAAGCTCGGCCAGTTCCTGGCGACGCGGCCCGACGTCGTCGGCAACGACATGGCGCTCGATCTCGCCACGTTGCAGGACAAGATGCACACCTTCCCCAGGGCCGAGGCGATAGCGGCTATCGAGGCTTCGCTCGGGCGCAAGGTCGGCGATCTCTACGCGCAATTCGGCGACCCGGTGGCCGCCGCCTCCATCGCCCAGGTCCATGCCGCCGACACCGCCCATGACGGCGTTGCCACCAAGGTGGCGGTCAAGGTGATCCGGCCGGGCGTGCGCCGCCGCTTCTTCCAGGATCTCGAAAGCTATTTTCTCGCCGCCCGCCTGCAAGAGAAATACATCCCCTCGTCACGCCGGCTGCGGCCGGTCGAGGTCACAGAGACGCTGGCGCAGACCACCAAGATCGAGATGGACCTGAGGCTCGAGGCGGCGGCGCTCTCCGAGCTTGGTGAGAACACCAAGGATGATCCCGGCTTTCGCGTGCCGTCCGTCGACTGGGAGCGCACCGGCCGTGACGTGTTGACCATGGAATGGGTCGACGGTGTCAAGATGAACGACATTGCCGGCCTGGAGGCCGCCGGCCATGATCTGAAGGCGATCGCAGCCAACCTCATCCAGTCATTCCTGCGCCACACGCTGCGCGACGGCTTCTTCCACGCCGACATGCACCCAGGCAACCTCTTCGTCGAGGCAAACGGCACCATCGTCGCCGTCGATCTCGGCATTGCCGGACGTCTCGGCAAGAAGGAGCGCCGCTTCCTCGCCGAAATCCTCTACGGCTTCATCACGCGCGACTATCTGCGTGTCGCCGAAGTGCATTTCGAGGCCGGCTATGTGCCGCGCCAGCACAATGTCGCGGCCTTCGCGCAGGCGATCCGGGCCATCGGCGAGCCGATCCATGGCCAGCCGGCCGAGACCATCTCGATGGCCAAGCTTCTGACGCTGCTGTTCGAGGTCACCGAACTCTTCGACATGGCGACGCGGCCCGAACTGATCCTGCTGCAGAAGACCATGGTGGTGGTCGAGGGCGTGGCGCGCACGCTCGACCCGGCCTTCAACATGTGGAAGACGGCCGAGCCGGTGGTCGGCGACTGGATATCAGGCAATCTTGGGCCGCGTGGCATGATGATCGACGCGCACGATGGCGCCAAGGCGCTGCTGACGCTGGCCCGCCAGGTGCCCGAGCTTGCGGCGCGCACCGACCGGCTGTCGCGCGAGATCGACCTGATGGCCGAGCACGGCCTGCGCTTCGACGAGACCACCGCCCACGCCATCGGCAAGGCCGAGGCGCGCTACAGCCGCTCCGGCCGCTGGGCACTCTGGGTGATTGCGTTGACGCTGGTTTATATCGCCTGGAAGTTGATCTGAGCTCTCGGTGACAGCAGTGCAGGCATTGCTATCATTGAAAGCAACGCTTTCATGGACTACGTTGAGGTAAGGAGCAAAAACATGAGCACACTTACCATCCGCAATCTCGACACCAACGTGAAGCAGAAACTGCGTGAACGAGCTGCCGTGAGGGGAGTCTCAATGGAAGAGGAAGCGCGTAGCGTTCTTGCCAAGAGTGTTCTTTCGGACGGTGTGGACCAAGGCCCTCAGGGAGTGTCCCTCTATGCCGCGATTCGTAGGCTGGTTGAGCCCCATGGCGGTTTCGATATCGAGTTGCCGGAGCGCGGCCCTACGCGCGAGCCACTGAAATTTGACTAACCATGTTCGTGCTGGATACGAATGTTATCTCGGAAACCTTCAAACCACGGCCGGATGCAGGGGTGGCTACCTGGATGGATAGCTCGCTCTCGACCCGCTCATACGTCACGGCGATGACCAAGGCGGAGCTGCTCGTTGGACTTGCGAACATGCCGGACGGAAAGCGTAAGGCTGCATTGGGTAGTGTCATCGGGGCCTTTTTCACCACATGGCTCAAGACCCCAGTGCTCGCGTTCGGAGACCGTGAAGCCGAAGCATACGCGGAGATTGTTTCGAACAGACGATTTCTGGGACGTCCCATACGCGAATTTGACGCACAGATCGCCTCGGTTGCTCGCTCGCGGGGCTTTGCGGTGGTGACTAGAAATGTTGCTGACTTTTCCGATTGCGGTATCAGCATAGTCAATCCTTGGGAGGGTGCATGAGCCTCTCCGGCAAGCGCATCCTGCTCATCATCGGCGGCGGCATCGCCGCCTACAAGGCGCTCGATCTCATCCGCCGGCTGCGCGAGCGCGGGGCCGCGGTTCGGGTTGTCATGACATCGGCCGCGCAGGAATTCGTCACCACGCTGTCGGTCGGCGCGCTCTCCGCCGACCATGTCTTCACCGAGCTGTTCGACCGCAATGACGAGCACGACGTCGGCCATATCAGGCTGTCGCGCGAAGCGGATCTGCTGGTGGTGGCGCCCGCCACCGCCGACCTGATGGCGAAGCTCGCAAACGGCCACGCCAACGATCTGGCCTCCACCGTGCTCATCGCCACCGACAAGCCGGTGTTGATGGCGCCGGCCATGAACCCCAGAATGTGGGCGCATCCGGCCACCCGCCGCAACCGCGCGACGCTGCAGAAGGACCGCGTCACTTTCGTCGGTCCGGCCAAGGGCGAGATGGCCGAAAGCAATGAAGCGGGCGAAGGCCGCATGGCCGAGCCGCTGGAGATCGTCGCCGCGATCGAGGCACTGCTCGATGTCGGCCCGAAGCCGCTGTCGGGGCGCAAGATCATCGTCACCTCCGGCCCGACCCATGAGCCGATCGACCCGGTGCGCTACATCGCCAACCGTTCGTCCGGCAAGCAGGGCCATGCCATCGCAGCGGCACTGGCCAGGCTCGGCGCCGATGTGCACCTCGTCTCCGGCCCTGTCGGCATCGCCGATCCGGCAGGCGTGAAGACCATCCATGTCGAACGGGCGCAAGAGATGCGCGACGCGGTGGAACGGCTTCTGCCCGCCGATGCGGCGGTGTTCGTCGCCGCCGTGGCCGACTGGCGAACCGAGAATTCAGCCGGTGAGAAGATCAAGAAGGTCGCCGGCGAAGGGCCGCCGGTGCTGCGCATGGTCGAGAATCCCGACATTCTCGCCGGCGTCGGCCATCACAGCCAGCGACCCGGCCTGGTTATCGGCTTCGCCGCCGAGACACAGGATCTCCTGCGCAATGCCGAGGCCAAGCTCAAGAAGAAAGGCGCCGATCTCATCGTCGCCAACGACGTGTCGCAGGGAAGCGGCGTCGGTTCTTCGGGTGTGATGGGCGGCGATCGCAACCGGGTGCGGATCGTGTCAAAGGCCGGCGTCGAGGAATGGCCCGAGATGAGCAAGGACGGTGTGGCGGCGCGGCTCGCCGCTCTGATCGCCGAAAAGCTTAAAACGATCGTCGTTTGAGCTGAAAGACGTTCTGCCGCAGTGACGCACCGCTCTGCCGCGAGACGGCATTCAGGCGGCGCGCTTCAAGTCCTGCGGCTCTACATCAATTGGTCAAAAGCTCGGCGGTCCGGGCAAGCGCGCCGGCGAAGCCGTTGAGCGGAATGGAAAAGCTCACCGCTTGTCCGGTGTCTGCCGCGAAAGCGTCGATCTTCAGTGTGGTGCCTGACTTCAGCAGCGGCGTGACAGTCGCATCGAACACCACCGGCACCAGACAGCCGACGACCTGGCAGGTGTTGAACGCCAGGCTGCCGTCCAGCTTCTGGTCGTCGATGGTCAGGCTCACTCCCTTGGCCAGCGCCAGGCCGAACGGCAGCGCAAGCGTTCCCGTGGCATCCTCGCCGGTCTTGCTCGACAGCTCGATCGCCAGCAGGCGCTGATTGTTTTGCTTGTTGAACTGCTGATGCGACAGGCTGCAGGTCTTGGTCGCGCCTGATATCTGGCAATTGACCGTCCAGTCACCATGGGTTTCGGACAGTGCCGACGCGCCACCGGGCAACTGCGGCGCATCGGCGGCAGCCGGTGCCGCGACCGCCTTGTCGCTCTTGGTTTGCGCCGCCACGGCCGGCACACAGACGGTGCAGGCAACACCCAGCATCGCCGCGAAATACGCGTACTTCCTCATCAAGACCCTCCTGCCCCGGCTCCGCCTCGGACCAGCTAGAAGCTGACCTTGAGAGACGCGCTGATCGCGTTCTGTTTAACCGTTTCGCCGAAGGCGCCATTATACCTGACGGACATGCCGACGCCATTGACGCCATTCAGCTCAAGGCCGGCGCCGACCCGATAGAGCGGCGAATCGACAGCCTCCGTCAAGTGCAATGCGGGGTTGCCAGGCAGATTCTCCGCCGCCGCGAAGCGACCTTCGATTTCCCACTCCTTGTTGGAAAACTCCACCCCAGCCTTGCCGTAGACGCGAAGGCTGGCAATGTCGCTGAGTGCAATATCGGTACCGATCTCAAAAGCCGGCGTCGCCGAATAATACATGTTGGCGCTGCCGTCGAAGTTGAAGGCGGCAACCGAGCCCGCTTCCTTACCGGAAACACGCAGCCAGCGCGCGTCGAACTGCAAGGTCGGCTGCAGGTAGAAAATACCCATTTCCTGCGTTATGCCGAGCCGCGCCGAACCACCGAACTGGGCGGTTTTCTGTGTGTAGCTGACGCTGTTACCGATGCCGGGCAGCAATTCCTCCGGCAGATAGTCGCCGACCAGCGTTTCGCCCGGAATGAAGGCCACCTGATCGAGGTGCGTGTCGCGCTCGCCCTTGAAGGAGCCGGTGCCGCCGCCGAGCGCAAAGTCGATGAAGTAGTTCTTGTCGGCATATTTCGCCAGCGCATAGGCCTGCCAGGATTCGCCTGTCGTGGCCGACAGCAGTTCGCCGTTGAAATCGATCTTCGAGTCGAATTCGGTCCGGCCTATCGTTGCGCCGAGCGACCAGTGCTGGCTGACCTCGCCAATGCCGCCAAGCGACATCGTCTTCATGACGTCGTCTCGGCTGGTGGTTCCGGCACCCGCGTCGCGGCTGTATTCGGCCTGCGGACTGATCGATGCCCAGAGGCAGCGGCCGTCGGGGTTCTTGTAGGCGGGAACCCCGGTGCATTCGCGGGCCGTCTCCAGCATGATGTCGGTGGAGCGGTTGATCATCTCGAATGTGTGCACGGCATAGTGCGGCGTCAGCCGCGTCAGGGCCGCGCCAAGTTCCATCTCGTCGGGCAGGAAGCGCAGCATGTTGATCAGAAGCGCCATCGGATTGTCCGGGCTCGACGACGCCTCGATATCGTCGAGATACTGCGCCATCTGGAAAACGCGCGGATCGGTCGTGCCGGAGTTAGGATCCTGTGCCAACTCCAGGAAAGTCGGATTGTCGGCATAGAGAACCAGATCCGTTCCGCCGACCACCTTGGTCAGGAAATTGAAGCCGACCGCCGGATGCAGCGTCGTGGGCGTGATGCCGGAATCGGTCATCGCCGATCCGGTGGCCAGCACATATTCGGCGAACAATTTGTCGATCGACAGGAAATTCAACGGCGCTTCACCATCGAAGTCTCCGGCCACCGTTAGTGCCAGGGCATCCGTGATCTGGTTGTTGAGATCGACGTCGGTGACGAAGTCGCCCGAGAATATCTGCGTGAAGCCGCCCGTGACATCCACTTTGGCCACGACGCCGATGCCCTGATTGGTAAACAGCCCGTCATTGGTGAACTTGCCGCCGCCGAGATCGATGGTCTTGAGGCCGACCATCGAGGCGTCGGCGATATTGTGGAAGCTGTTCGTGCCGCCGCCGAGGTCCATGTTGCCGATCACCCGTCCGAGCGTGTCGGCGCTCTTCGAATTCTCCACATGGTCATCGCCCGATGTGCCGGTGATAGCCAGTGGGCTGAAATCGTCCAGAAGCGATTCCAGGATCGCATTCGTCGGCACGACGGGACCGGGCGCCAACAGGAAGGCTTGGAATGCCTGAAATTGCGACGCCTGGATGGTGAAACTCGGCGTTGCCCCCATCGCATAGAGCAGGCTGTGGTTGTTCAGCGTGTTGTCTGCGCCCCCGACAAGCATCGCCGCCACGCCGGTTCCGGCACCGCCGATCGTGTACTGGCCATTCAGGTTGATGGTGATGTTGCCCTTGGCGCCCTTGGCCGTGCTCTCGCCATAGACAGCCACGGAATCCGCACCTTGCGCGAACAGGCTGTCACCCGCCGTCAGATCGACCGCATGGGCATTGCCGTCGCCTGTCGCGCTCTGGCCGAACATCGCATACGAACTTGCGCCCTTGACCCAGACTTGGCTGTCCGTGCTAGCGGCCGACGCCGCAGCGTCGCCGATACCACCTTGCGAGCCGGCCGCCGACTGGCCCATGGCCAGCGAATCCATGCCGCCGGCGCCACCGCCACCGCCCACCGCCTGGGCAACGACGCCGTGTCCACGGTCGCCATCGGTCTCAATGGCGCCGGACTGGATGATGGTTACCTTGCCGCCGGTGCCCTTGGTGCCACCAGGCGTGTTGAAGCCGATGGCGTTTGGCCCGCCGCCGTCGTCGTCGGCGCCAAAGCGGCCGAAACCGGCACCACCGATGCCGCCGCCGCCACCGACCGACTGCGCGATGATGGCGATGGAATCCTTGCCCGTCGTCGTGATCGTGCCGGTGCGGATGACGGTAACATCGCCGCCATCGCCGCCATTGCCGCCGAGACCGCCAATGGCCAACGCATTCGAGCTCTTGCCCTTGGCGTCGCCGCCATAGCCGCCACCGCCGCCGACCGATTGCGCGACCACGCCATGCGCGCGCTCGCCATGGGTGATGATGGTGCCGGAAACCGTGACATCGACCTTGCCGCCATTGCCGCCATTGCCGCCGAAGCCGCCAAGCTGCAGCGCGACCGACTCGTCTCCCGCCGTGTCGGCCGATACCACGCCGCCATAGCCGCCGCCGCCGCCGACGGACTGGGCGAAGATGCCGAGCGCCCCATCCTTCCAGGTTTCGATGATGCCGTCATTGTTGACCGTGACATGGCCGCCATTGGAGCCGTCGCCGCTCGGCAGAGAAATCGCGCCGCCGATCGTCATGTCGGCCTCCGAAGCGTTGGCCGCGGCACCCGAAGCACCGCCGCCACCGCCTACCGATTGCGCGAAAATGCCGTGCGAAAGATAGCCGAGCGTGGTGATCTTGCCATGATTGTCGACGATTACGTCGCCACCGCTGCTGCCCCCACCGCCCAGCCCGCCGATCGCCAGCGTCACCGACGTTTCCGCGCTGCCTGTCTCGGTCGAGCCGGCGCCCGCCGCGCCACCGCCACCGCCCACCGATTGCGCGAAGATGCCATGCGAATTATCGCCCTTGGTCAGGATCTCGCCCGACCCGAAATTCGTCACATGAACGGTTTCGCCACTCTTGCCGCCGGTGCCGCCGGCGCCGCCGAGGCTCAAGGTTATGGCCACATTGGAGTCCTTGGCCGAGGTGCCCGAAGCGCCGCCGACGCCGCCGCTGCCGCCGATCGACTGCGCCAGTATGCCGTGCGAATAGGCCTTCTCGGTCTGGATCCAGCCGCTGTTTTCGACATTGACCTTACCGCCATTACCGCCAACGTTGCCGGACCCGCCCAGTGACAGGTTGACACTGACTTCCGATTCATCGGTATGACCGGTGCTTTCGCCGGCGCCACCGGCGCCACCGCCGCCACCCACCGACTGTGCGAAGATGCCGATGGAACGCTCCTGCTGGGTCCAGATGCCGGCCGTGGCGAGATTGAAGACGTCGACCTGGAAAGCGCTGCCACCGCCGCCGCCTGCCCCACCAAGCGCCCCACCGATCGCATATTTACCCAATACGCCCGATGTCGCCGAGCCGCCGACACCACCACCGCCGCCGATCGAGTTGGCGCTGATACCATACGAATCGGCGCCGTCGGTCACGATCAGGCTCCGGTTGGTAACAGAGACCGTGCCGCCATTGCCGGCACCACCCGCGGCGAGGCCGATCGCCGCGCCGATGCCGACGGACGTCTCGCCTTCGCTGCCTCCGCCAACGATCTCCTCGTCGGTCGAAGCCGCGCCGCCGCCGCCGCCGCCGCCGCCGACCGACATCGCCAGGATACCGATGGAGTTGAAGCCCTGGGTCCGGATTACCCCGGAATTGTCGACATGCACGCCGGCGCCGATGACGTTGTTGCCGTCATCCAGGCGGAACAACGCCGCATCGTTGCCGGAGCCGCCCGAACCGCCAATGCCGACATTGACGGTGACACTCGTCTCGCTGGTGCCGCCAAGGTGGAACGCCTTGGCGTTGCTCGATCCGCCCATGCCGCCGCCGCCGCCCAGCGATTGCGCGACGATGCCTGAGGAGAAATCGCCCTTGGTCGTCAAATTGCCGGTGTTGATCACGTCGACCGCGCCGGAGATATTGCCGGTGCCGCCCCCGCCTCCGACGGTCACATTGGCCGCAACGTTGACGCCTTGGCCGCCGCCCAGATCGGCGGTCGCACCGTTGGTCGAGCCGCCATTGCCGCCGCCGCCGCCGATCGACTGCGCAAGGATCGCCGCGCTCATGTCGCCATCCGTCTGCACCGTCATGGCATTGTGGACGAGCACATCGTCGCTGACATTGCCGTCGCCGCCGCCGCCGCCGATGCTCACGGTCGCGTTGACGCTGACATTGACGCCGTAACCGCCAGCCGCCGCCCAGGAATCGCCGCCATTGCCGCCGCTGCCGGCAACCGACTGGGCAAGAATGCCGCCAGCCTGGTAACCCTTGGTGACTATGCTGCCGCCGCCGCTGAGGCCGGTATCGACGATCACCAGGTCACTGCGGCCACCGTCGCCGCCCCAGCCGCCGACCGTCACGCCGAGGCTGACATTGACGCCGTTGCTGACCGAGCCGGCCATCGTGGCCGCACGGCCGCCATTGCCGCCGCCGCCGCCAATCGACTGTGCCACGATGCCGCCCGAGCCGACCGCGTCGGTGTCGGCGATGATGTTGCCGTCCGCCCTGACCGTAACCTTGCCGCCAGGGCCGCCATCGCCGCCCTCGCCGCCAACCGAAACGCCGACCGCTGCCGATGCGTAGAAACCGGCGCTGAAGGCTCCGGAATAGGCATTGCCGCCATTGCCGCCGCTACCGCCGACCGATTGCGCCAGGATGGCCTTCGCGCCCGCGCCGCCGACGTGGATGTCGCCCTTGTGGGTGACGGTAACCTGATCGCTCAGGTTCGCATCGCCGCCGCCGCCGCCGATCGCGACGCCAGCCGCACCGAATATACCAACCGCGACCGCACCGGCGCTGCCGCCATTGCCGCCGCCGCCGCCGACCGATTGCGCCAGGATGCCGTGCGCGAGCGCGCCTTTGGTGGTTATGTTTGCGGTGTTTTTGACCTCGACCTGGCCACCTGCCCCGCCAGCGCCGCCCTGGCCACCGACAGCGACGGCCGCAAAGGCACCACCGGCGCCCGCCAAGCCTCCATCACCACCTGAACCACCGACCGACTGCGCGAAGATGCCGATCGAGAGGTCCCTGTCAGTGGTGATCCGAGCCGTATTTTCGACATAGACTTTCTGGCTGCCACCACCGGAACTGCCATTGCCGCCCAGCGAGAAGGAAGGTCCGCCAACCGTCACCGCAAAGCCGCCGGAGCCGCCGCCGCCGCCGACCGACTGGGCCATGATGCCGTGCGACTGAATACCTTCGGTCTGGACGACGGCGCCGTTGATGACATCAACGGTCTTGCCGCCGCCACCGCCGGCGCCCTTACCACCGATCCCGATGCCGAGGCCCAGGTTCAGTCCTGCAGAACCGCCGCCCGTGCCGCCGCCACCGCCGATGGATTGCGCGATAATGCCCGTCGAGCGATCGCCGATCGTATGGATCAAGCCGCCGCCAATTGTGGCCCTGACCGTCTCGGCCTCGCCGGCCGCTCCGCCTTTGCCGCCGATGCCGATGGTCGCAGCGATAGCGCCATTGAACGAAAAGCCGCCATTGCCGCCGCCGCCGCCGATCGATTGAATGATCAGGCCAGCGGAGTCGGCGCCGTGGGTTGTGATATTCGTGGTGGTGGAGTTGTAGACGACCTTGCCCGCGGCGCCGCCGCCCGCGCCACTGCCGCCGATGCCGACGGTCAGGCCAAGGCCGACACCGATGACGCCGCCGCCATTGCCGCCGCCGCCACCGATCGATTGCACGATGATACCGGCCGACCTTTCCTTGAAGGTTTCGACCGAACCATTATAGGTCGCATCGACTGCCTTGCCCGCGCCTGCCGCGCCGCCGCCACCACCGATGCCCAGATTGGCGATCGCGCCAAACGTGCCGACGAAGCCGCCATTGCCGCCACCGCCGCCGACCGACTGTACGACGAGGCCGATCGAGTCGGTGCCGCGCGTGATGATCGATTGCTGGCCGCCATTGGCGGTGCGGAAGAACACGTCGCCGCCATCGCCGCCGCCGCTGCCCTTGCCGCCGATTCCAACGCTCGCTCCGAAGAGGGCGCCTTCCACGACAAAGCCGCCATTGCCGCCGCCGCCGCCAAGCGATTGGACGACGATGCCTGCCGACCGGTCCTGCAGGGTTTCGACCGAGCCGCCGGTGGTGACGTCGACTTTCCTGGCGAAGCCGCCTGAACCAGCCGAGCCGCCGACGCCGACAGCCACGAGACCCGCGCCACCGAGAGCGAAGCCGCCATTGCCGCCGCCGCCGCCCACCGACTGGGCGAGGATGCCGATGGAATCGGTGCCGCGCGTCGTGACCTTGGCGTTTGCGATATTGTAGGTGACCTCGTCTCCGTTGCCGGCCGCGCTGCCGCTGCCGCCCACCGAAACAGACACGATGCCGCCAAGCGCAAAGGCGCCACCGCCATTGCCGCCGCCGCCACCCACAGATTGTGCGAGGATGCCGATGGCCGAACGACCGTTGGTGTCGACCGTCGGACCGGTCGCGGCCTGGTTGACGTTGACGGCTCCGGCATTGCCGCCGGTTCCGCCGCCGCCGCCGATCGCGACAGCGACTGCCGGGGCGACCGACAGGGCAAAGCCGCCATTGCCGCCACCACCACCGACCGACTGGGCCAGAACGCCATGCGCGCCATCGCCGCTGCCGTCAGCGCCAGTTGTTATCGTGCCGCCGACATTGGCGATGACAGTCCCGCCCTTGCCGCCGCCGCCGGCTGTGCCGCCGATCGACACGATGCCGGCTGCGCCGCCGCCATCGCCGCCGCCGCCACCGATCGATTCGACCAGCATGCCAATAGCACCCCGGCCATTGGTGGTGATGTTGCCGGTGTTGGTACCGGTTGCATTGGCGCCATCATTGCCTGCGCCGCCGGTGCCACCGCCGCCGAACAGGCCGAAGGCGTCGCCGCCGCCACCACCGCCGCCGCCGACCGACTGTACGGCCATGCCGCTGGCGAAATCACCATGCGTTATGATGCCGCCCGAATTGCTGCCCGTGGCATTTCCGCCCAAAGTGGCGCCGCCGCCATTGCCGCCGCCACTGACGACCCCGACGCCATCGGCGCCATTGCCACCCACACCACCTGCCGACCGCACCAGCATGCCATAAGAGGCCAATCCCGATGTTTCCACCTTGCCGGCGTTGCTTGCCGATGCGGTGCCGCCGGAAGCGCCATCACCGCCGTCACCAGCATCGACGCCGAGACTGACGATGTTGTCACCGCCCTGGCCGCCATTGCCGCCGCTGGCATTGGAGAAAATGCCGTAGGAGAAGTCGCCCGTCGTCGTGATGTCGCTGGTGCCAGACGCAACCGCGTTGGCGTTGCCGCCGGTATTGCCGCTTCCGGCGTCGCCGCCGAGGTTCGCGATCGCCGGAAGGGCGCCGCCGCCACTGCCGCCATTGCCACCGACCGCAGAAGCTTCGAAGCCATGATGTCCCGTGCCGATGGTCGAAATCACAGCGTTGTTGAGAATGTCGACGGATCCACCCACGCCGCCATTGCCGCCCTCACCACCATTGGTTTCAATGGGCGTTCCAGCCAGGCCTTCGCCGCCGTCGCCGCCATCGCCGCCATTGGCAGTGCCGACAAATCCGGATGCGTTGACGTTTATCTGCGGGGTGTTGTTTACGGCTCCAGGAGTCGCATTTGTAATCGATCCGCCGGGATCGCCATTATCGCCATCTGCGTCAAAGCCACCAGGTCCCCTGTCCGGAGCATCCGGGCCGTTCTCGTCTATGACGAACTGAGCATGCGCCGCCGGTATCGGCGGAAAACCCACCAGCGCGGTGGCGCCGAGAAGGACCATCAACCGTCCGGCAATCACACCTGGCCGGCGACGGCGACCCGAGCCAGACGCTTCTTGCGCACGTGCCACCGGTCCAAGTTTGAACAAAGTCCACGCTTGCGCCGCACGAAGCGAACAAGGCGAACTGCCGGGCAGCGCTTGGCGGGCAAGCCCTGCTTGCTGGGATACCTCTGCCACATGGGCATTGGCAGCGTCGATACCGGAACCCGGAACCGCGAATGCGCGTTTGATGGCAAAGCCACCACGCTTTGAAAACAAAGCCATGCACTTACCCCCCGTTTTACGGGGGCGCGCCTCAATGCCTGCTTAAGGCGACGCCACCGCTATGCTCATGCAATTGCAATAAGGATGCCGGCACTGCGCAATAAGGTTCAATGCATTAAAACAGAGCATCCGCATTCCCACTTGCGGAGCTCTGACTCAATTAGAATACATTAACTTATGCCGGATGAAACCGAAAATTTACGTGCGGACACTGACTAAAGCCGCTGACGTTTCATAGTCGTCATATGACGACTATCTGCGGTTCGCAGCCGGAATCGCAGAACAAAGCGATCGGACTGCCCGATTTCGTGATGCTCGACCCGCTGGCCATGGCATCGCCGCGCAAACGTCCTATATCAGTGGGCAGAGTTTTTTGCGCGGGAATGAGCGAATGTCGGCACTTCGGCCATCAACGATCTTCACAGTGGCAATGCTGGCCACGGCAGTGCTGGCGGGCGTTTGCCTGCCGGCTTCCGCGCAAGCGCTCAATTCCGCTACCGGCAACAATGCGCTGATCCGGCAGAACGACCTGCAAATCCTGCAAAACAGGATACAACGGCAGCAATATCAGCAGCAACAGCAGCAGTACCGCGCCCAGGACCGCCAGATCGTTCAGCAGCCGCCCCCGGTCGTGCAGCAGCTCAAGCCAAGCTGCCAGACCCAGATAATCGGCACCACCGCCGTGAGCAATTGCCGCTGACATCAAGGCGTTTTTCATTTATTTAGCCGACTTAGGTATTTCGAGTGTCTTTCGGCACATGCGAAAGTTTTGGTTTTGCAACGATGCCTTGTCGCGCTATGCGGCATTGCATCGACTGGATTGACGAATGGCAGCCACCAAGAAAAAGGCCGTACGCAAGGCAAAAAAGGGCGAGAGGATCCGCCAGGTGGCGGCTATTCCCTTTCGGCTGATCGCGCGCGGCGACATCGAGGTCATGCTGGTCACGTCGCGTACCACCAGGCGCTTCATCGTCCCCAAGGGCTGGCCGATGAAGGGCAAGAGCGGACGCAAGGCGGCCACCATCGAGGCACAGGAGGAAGCCGGCGTGCTCGGCAAGACGCTGAAGCAGCCGGCGGGCACCTATTCCTACTGGAAGCGGCTGGCCAATCGCTTTGTCCGCGTCGACGTCATCGTCTATCTGCTCGAGGTGAGCGAGGAACTGGCCGACTGGCAGGAAGCCAAACGACGCCAGCGGGCCTGGCTGGCGCCAGCCGACGCAGCCATGCTCATCGACGAGCCGGATCTTTCAACGTTGGTGAAAACGCTGAAGCTTCCTCAGCCCATGCAGGTGGACCAGGCGTAACGCCTCACTCGCCGGGCTCATCGCTTTCGGGAAACGGCCGCACCGGCGTGCCGGTATAGGTCCACAGCCATTCGCGCGGCAGCGGCCCTTTGTTTCGCTCGGCCTGCTGCGACTGCTCCCAGGCATGCGCAAGGATGCCGACCGAGCGCGACAGCACGAAAAGCCCTCGCGTCAGCGCTGGCGGAAAACCGAGTTCGCCATAGATGACGGCGGTAGCGCCATCGATGTTGAGCGGTATTTTTTTCCTCTTGCGTCGCGCGACGTCCGCCTCGATCGCTTCTGCAATATCGGCGAAACGTCCGTTGACGGCACCGCGTGCGACAAATTCGCGGGTCAGTTCCAGCAGGCGCGGCGCGCGCGGGTCGACGGGATGGAAGCGGTGTCCGAGCCCCGGCACATAGCCCTTCTCCTCGGCGAAGAACCGGTCGAGCCGTGTCGAGACCGCTTCATTCAGCGTCATCCCGGCATCGATTGCCACGGCAATGTCACCATAGAAGGAAAGCGCCTGCTCGCCGGCGCCACCGTGCACGTCGCCGAGAACGTTGATGGCCGAGGCCATGGCGCTGTTGATACCGACGCCGCAGGTTGCGGCCATGCGCGCGATGGCGATCGATGGCGCCTGCGGTCCGTGGTCGACGGCGGCTCCCAAGGCAATGCCGAGCAACTCTGCCTGGTCCTCGCCGGGCAGTTCGCCGCGCAGCATCAGCCAGATGACAGCCGGGAAGCTGACGCGGCCGATCAGATCCTGGATCTCGTAGCCGCGCAGCCGGATGACACCAGGCCGCATCTCGATGATGTCGGTCTGCCACCATTCCTCGCCGCGCTCACGGCCCGTCTTCTCCGTGTCGCTCATGCGCCTGCCTTTGTCTTGGCGCGGGGTGGCAGGTCGGCGAACACCTCGCCCATATGTTCGCCGAGCGCCGGCGGCGGCTTTGTCGGCAACGGCGCCTCGCCATCTACCATGAAGCCGCCGCGCAGAACGGTCAGCGGCTTGTCCATGCCGGCCACATCATCAAAATTCGCGGTCACCCGGCGTTCGAGCACTTGCGGCTCGGCCAGCACTTGCGGGATCGTCAGCACCCTGCCGGCAGGCACGCCGGCGCGATTGAGCATCTCTTCCCAGGCCGCGGCCGGCGCGCCCGCCAGGGCGTCCTCGATTTCGACTTTAAGCGCCGCACGGTTGCGCTTGCGCGTCTCGCGCTCGGCAAAGCGGACATCGGAGGCCAGTTCCGGCCGGCCGATCAGCCGGCACAGCGCCACGAACTGCTCCTGCTTGTTGGCGGCGATGTTGACGAGCCCGTCGCCGGTGCGAAACGTACCGGAGGGTGCCGCCGTCATGTTCTCATTGCCCATCGGCTTGGGGTCGATGCCTGCGGTCAGATAGTTGGAAACCGGCCAGCCAAGCGCGGAAAGTGTGCATTCGAGCATCGAGACGTCGAGAAAGGCACCCTCGCCGCTCGTCTTCTGCCGCACCAGCGCCGAGGTAATGGCGAACGCGCCGACCAGTCCGCCAAGCGTGTCGGCCACGGGATAGCCGACCCGCAGCGGCGCCGTTTCCGGTGTTCCGGTGATGCTCATGATCCCCGACAGGCCCTGGATGATCTGGTCATAGGCGGGATTGTCGCGCATCGGCCCGGTCTGGCCGAAACCCGATATCGCACAATAGACGAGGCCTGGACGGACCGTCTTCAGCGCCTCGTAACCAAGCCCCAGCCGATCCATCACGCCCGGGCGGAAATTCTCCACCAGGGCGTCGGCGCTGGCCACCAGATCGAAAAAGCGCTCGCGATCGGCTTGCTGCTTGAGGTCGAGCACCACCGACCGTTTGCCGGCGTTCTGCGCCAGGAACGATGCGCCCATGCCGGCGCTGTTCAGCTTTGGCGAGCCGCCGAGCTGGCGGGCCAGGTCGCCGCCTTGCGGCGCCTCGACCTTGATCACATCGGCGCCGAGCAGCGCCAGCTGATAGGCGCAGTAGGGACCGGCCAGGACGTTGGTCAGGTCGAGGACGCGGATACCGGAAAGCAATTCTGTCATGGCGTCATGGATCGATCAGGCATCGCCGGGCACATGCTCCGGTCCGCGCCGACGCCGATGCTCGATGAAGGCCCAGATATGCGGGCCGGCAAGGCCGATGAAGGCGAGCGTCAGCAGCGTCAGCGACAGCTTGTGGGTGTAAAACACCGACCAGTCGCCATTCGAGATGGTCATCGCCCGGCGGAACTGGGTTTCGGCGAGCGGTCCAAGGATCATGCCGATAATGACGGGCGCGGTCGGGAAATCGAAGCGCCGCATCAGGAAGCCGGCGGCCCCCAGGAGATAGAGGATGACGAGGTCGATGGGCGATTGCGAAATACCATAGGTGCCGACCGTCGCGAACACCAGGATGCCGGCATAGAGCTGCGGCGCCGGGATTTTCAAAAGCCGCACCCACAGGCCGATCAGCGGCAGGTTGAGGATGACCAGGATGACGTTGGCGATGAACAGGCTGGCGATCAGCCCCCAGACGAGATCGCCCTGGGTCGTGAGAAGCAGCGGTCCGGGGTTGATGCCGTAGCTCTGGAAGGCCGACAGCATGATCGCCGCCGTCGCCGAGGTCGGCAGGCCAAGCGTCAGCATAGGCACCAGCACGCCGGCTGCGGAGGCATTGTTGGCGGCCTCGGGGCCGGCAACGCCTTCGATGGCGCCGACCGTGCCGAACTCCTCCTTGTGCTTCGACAGCTTCTTTTCGATGGCATAGGACAGGAAGGTCGGGATTTCGGCGCCGCCGGCCGGCATGGCGCCGATCGGGAAGCCGATCGCAGCGCCGCGCAGCCAGGGTTTCCACGAACGCCCCCACTCGGCCGCCGTCATGTAGAGCGAGCCCTTCAGCGGCACGATCTCGTCCTTGCCGGCATAGCGGCGCGAGGCCATGTAGAGCGTCTCGCCGACGGCAAACAGGCCGACCGCGGCAATGATGACATCGACGCCATCAAGCAGTTCGTTCGTGCCGAAGGTGAAGCGCGGCTGGCCGGTCTGCAGGTCGACGCCGATCATGCCGATCACGAAGCCGGCGAACAGGCTGGTCAGGCCGCGTACGGAAGACGAGCCGAGCACCGCCGAAACGGTGATGAAGGCCAGCACCATCAAAGAGAAATATTCGGCCGGACCAAAGGCCAATGCGAATTTGACCACCACCGGCGCCAGGAAAGCGACGCCCATCGTGCCGATCGTGCCGGCGACGAACGAACCGATCGCCGAGGTGGCGAGTGCCGCGCCGCCGCGCCCGGAGCGCGCCATCCTGTTGCCTTCCAACGCAGTGACGATGGTGGCACTTTCGCCGGGCGTGTTGAGCAGGATCGACGTCGTCGAACCACCATACATGGCGCCGTAGTAGATGCCGGCGAACAGGATGAAGGATGCTTCCGGCGCCACCTGATAGGTGATCGGCAAAAGCAGCGCGATGGTCAGCGCCGGCCCAAGACCGGGCAGCACGCCGATGGCGGTGCCGAGTGTGGTGCCAAGCAGGCACCACAGAAGGTTGACAGGGGTGAAGGCAACCGAGAAGCCATGTGCGAGATGTCCGAGCGTTTCCATGGCGTCAGCCCCTCAACATGGTGATGAACGCATCGATGACCGTGTTCAGCTGGTTCTCGATGAAACCGGCACCGATGTTGACGCCAAGCGCCCTGGCGAAGCCGAAATAGGCGGCCAGCGCCAGGATCAGGCCGAGCACTGCGTCACGCAGCGTGCGCTTGCTGCCGAAGCCGTAGCAGACCAGAACGAACATGATGACGGATGCCGCCGTGAAGCCGAGCGGCCGGATGAGCAGCAGATTGGCGATCAGGCCGATGACGACGAAGCCCATCGCCTTCCAGTCGGTCGGCGTCTCCTTTTCCTCCTCCGGCTGCCAGCCGCCGCGAAGCGCGGCAAGGATGAGCAACAGCGAAAGAACCACCAGGCCGAACATGGTGAGGTAGGGAAAGACGGTCGGGCCGACCTTGGAGTAGAGCGGCGACACCGGGATTGCCAGCGTCTGCCAGGCGACGGCGCCGGCGCAGGCCAGGAGCCCGATCCCTATCAACAATTCCGGCACGGCAAGGCGCCACGGCGCCGCCTGCTGGTCGCTGGTGCTCATCGGTATCCTCCCAAGATGGCCGGCATCCTCCAGCCGGCCGCATCCGCAGTTTCGCCGCATCATATGTCCATGCGGCAGGCGAGATGGGAAGGGGCGGCACTCTAACCGCCCCTGAAGACATCAGGCGAGGCCGAGATCCTTGAGGATCGCGGTGATGCGGGCCGTGTCCTCGGTGAGGAATTTTGCGTAGTCGTCGCCAGTCAAAAGGATGGGCGTCCAGTTGCGGTTTTTGCATTCGGTTGCCCATGCATCGCTCTTGGCCATGGTCTCGATCATTGTGACCATCGCCGCCTTGTCGGCGTCGGAAACGCCGGGCGGTGCGAAGACGCCGCGCCAGTTGAACAGTTCGACATCGATGCCGGCCTCTTTCAGCGTCGGTGCGTCGATGCCGTCCTGACGCTTGTCAGCCGAGATGGCGAGCAGCCGCAGCGCGCCCGCCTTGACCTGCTCGGAGAACTCGCCAAAGCCGGAGATGCCGGCCGCGACCTGGTTGCCGAGCAGCGCCGACAACGCCTCACCGCCGCCGGCGAACGGCACGTAGGACAGGTTTGTCGCCGGCACGCCGACCGTCTTGGCAATCAAGCCGAACAAGATGTGATCCGAGCCGCCGGCGGAGCCGCCGGCGACGGGAACCTTTGTCGGATCGGCCTTGAGCGCGGCGACGAAATCAGCGGCCGTCTTGAACGGTGACTCCGCCGGCACGACCAGGGCCTCGAACTCGCCGGTGAGGCGGGCGATCGGGGTGACTTGCGTCAGATTGTTCGCGGCCTTGTTGGCAATGATGGCGCCGACCATGACCATGCCGGCAACCATCAGGGAATTGCCTTTGCCGTTCCACTGGCTGATGAATTGCGGCAGCCCGACAGTGCCGCCGGCGCCGCCGACATTGGTGATCTGCGAACCCGAGATCAGCTTTTCACTGCGCAGCACCTGGTCGATCGTGCGCGCCGTCTGGTCCCAGCCGCCACCCGGTGCGGCAGGCACGAAGAGCTGTATCTGGGGCGCGCCTTCGGCGTAAGCGGGAGAAAGATGCGACGTCATCAGCCCGGCACCCACGGCTGCGGTGCTCATCAAAAATCTGCGTCTGTTCAGCATGGGGATTCCTCCAAATCACGACACCTCCTCCGGTGCCCGCCAAAACGCGCCTGCATCCAGACCCGTCATCGATTTCAAGCAGATGTTACGGAGTTCTGTCAACGGAAACGATATTCTACTGGACAGAACGATTTGGCGGCGCGACAGAGTCGCGTCGCTCGGCTTTCTTCAAACTGGAACCACCATGGACTCGCCAAGCAAATCGGCAGATGGGGAAATAGATCGCACCTCGGCGGACGGTGTTGCCGCGCTTGATCGGGCCATTGCCATCCTCGATGCCTTCACCACGGATGACCGGTCGCTCAGCCTGGCCGAAATCGCGGCGCGCACCGGCCTCTACAAGAGCACCATCCTGCGGCTTGCGAATTCCCTCATGCGCGGACGATTGCTCGAGCGCCTCGACAATGGACGCTACCGCGTCGGACCCGCGACCTTTCGGCTCGGTGCGCTCTACCAGCGTTCGGTCGTGGCGGTCGATATCCTGCTGCCGATCATGCGCGATCTTTCCGAGCGAAGCTGGGAGAGCGTTGCCTTCTATGTTCGCTCGGGCGACGTCCGCACCTGTCTTTACCGCGTCGAATCCAAGCACCCGATCCGCTACACGATACGCGAAGGCGACGTATTGCCTTTGCTGCTCGGCTCCGGCGGCCGCGTGCTCGCAGCGTTTTCGGGCCAGCAGGGCGAACCCTACGAGACCATCCGCAAGACCTGCAACTGCCTCGCCGTGGGCGACCGCGACCCCGAGACGGGGGGCGTGTCGGCGCCGGTGTTCGGCCCGGGAGGCGTCCTGCTCGGCGCCTTGACCCTGGCTGGACCCAGCACGCGCGTCGACGCGGCATTTCTGCAGCGCATGAAGCGTCCGCTGCTCGAGGCGGCGGCCCGCGCCACCCGCGCCTTCGGCGAGGACGCCTCCATGCTCGAGCGGGCAAGCCTGGCAGCGGACGCCATGCCGTAGAACACGTTCTCGTTGGAAGCCCCGCTCAAGTCAATTTGACCAGGCCACAGCGGTTCTT
Source organism: Mesorhizobium sp. M0088 (assembly GCF_040322895.1). NCBI lineage: Bacteria > Pseudomonadati > Pseudomonadota > Alphaproteobacteria > Hyphomicrobiales > Phyllobacteriaceae > Mesorhizobium > Mesorhizobium sp. M0088. The sequence continues at coordinate 126,380 of NZ_JAMYUI010000005.1, read as the reverse complement.
GGCGCGGCCCGCCTCGTCATCATTGCTGGCGACAGGCGCCATCATGCCGGCGCCGGCAGCTGTCAGCCCGCGGCTCAGGTCACCGCGCCAGCAGGATGGTCGGAGTGTCGTGATAGGTGGTCTTCACCACTTCCCGGTAACCGCACTTCGCAGCCACCCTCAGCGACGCGCCGTTTTCCGGATCGATGATACAGACGGTCTTCTCGCGCCCGAAAATCTCTTCGCTCCACGCCAGGATGCGGCCAACCACCTCGGTGGCGAAGCCCGCCCCGTGCACGGCCGGAACCAGCGCCCATCCGGCCTCGGGAATGCCTTCGATCGATGGTTCCATGTCGCGCTTCAGGTCGTGAAACCCGGCCTCGCCGATGAAGCGTCCGGTCGCCTTCTCCTCGATCGCCCAGAAGCCATAGCCGAGCAGCGACCATAAGCCGGCGTGACGCAGGAAACGCATCCAGCTTTCTTCGCGCGTGCGCGGTTTGCCGCCGATGAAGCGGGTGACGATGGGATCCGTCCACATCGCGGCATAGGTGTCGAAATCGTCCAGCCGGTGTGCCCGCAGGATGGTTCGCTTCGTTTCGATGACAGGAGCGCTGGTCGCTTGTGGATTGTTCATGGGATCTGCCTCGCACGGATCGTCAGCGCTTAGCAAATCGCCGGTGCTGCGCAAGGGGCCAGGGCAACACGGCCCATCATCCAGGCGCCGCTATGGGAATTTTGCGCGACGGTGCTATTTTTCACGGCAGGCTGATTCAACACCTGCCAGCGCGACCCTTTTTCAGGCGCTGGGCGGTGCCGTCAAACCCCAGGGAAAGAGCATGGACACCACCGATCTTGTGCTTGCGATCTTCCATCATCTGCTGGTGTTTTCGCTGGCGGGAATCATCGGCGCCGAATTCGTCCTGATCCGCGGCGATCTGGGCACTGCGACGCTCAAGAGGCTCGCCGGCATCGACCGCCATTACGGCATCATTGCCACGCTGATCATCGTCGTCGGCATCGGCCGCGTCTTCTATGGCCTCAAGGGCTGGGAATTCTACGTCCACAATTGGGTGTTCTGGGCCAAGATAGCGGCGTTCGTCGTGGTCGGCCTGCTGTCGATCATCCGACCGTCCGCTTCATATCCTGGAGCAGGCAGGCGAGCGGCAATGCCTCGTTCCAGGTGCCGGCGGCCGAGCTTGCGTCCGTGAAGACTTACATCCGCGCCGAAGCCTTCATCTTCCTGCTCATCCCGGTCTTCGCCGCGGCGATGGCACGTGGCTACGGCTATTAGGATGGCGCCCATCAGCAGTTTGCCGTTTGAGTCCGGTTGCAATCTGTTAATTGCGCTAGTTGTTGCTCCATCTGCAGGGTGTTGAGAGGACCCCGCGCAGCGGTTGGAGATTTACGTATTGGGAGGAGATCACGATGAGAAGATTTGTCACCACTCTGGCTGCTGCTGCGGCCGTCGCGCTTTATGGGTTCACTGCCGGCGCGCAGACCTATCCTGAACGCACCATCACCGTTGTGGTGCCGTTTGCAGCCGGCGGCCCGACCGACACGGTCACGCGCCTCGTCGCCGAAGCGATGTCGAAGGATCTCGGCCAGCAGGTCATCGTCGAAAATGTCGGCGGCGCCGGCGGCACGCTGGGTGCCGGCCGCGTCGCCAACGCCGAGCCGGACGGTTATACGCTGCTGCTCCATCATATAGGTATGGCGACAAGTGCGACGCTGTACAGAAAGCTCGCCTACGACACGCTGAACGCCTTCGAATATGTCGGCCTCGTCACCGAGGTGCCGATGACCATCGTCGGCCGCAAGGACCTGGAGCCCACCGACCTCAAGGGGTTGGTGGAGTACGCCAAGGCCAACAAGGATTCCATAACCGTCGCCAATGCCGGCATCGGTGCGGCCTCGCATCTGTGCGGCATGCTGTTCATGAGCGCCATCAAGACGCCGCTGGTCACCGTGCCCTACAAGGGCACCGGCCCGGCCATGACCGATCTTCTCGGCGGCCAGGTCGACATCATGTGCGACCAGACGACCAACACCACCAAGCAGATCCAGGGCGGCACCATCAAGGCCTATGCCGTCACCTCGCCGGAACGCCTCGATGTGCTGAAGGACGTGCCGACGACGGTGGAAGGCGGCCTTCCCGATGTGCAGGTCGGCATCTGGCATGGTCTCTATGCACCCAAGGGCACGCCGGCCGAGATCACCGAACGCCTGTCGAAATCGCTGCAGGTCGCGCTGAAGGACCAGAACGTCGCCGCCCGCTTCGCCGAACTCGGCACCAAGCCGTCGCTCGAGGCCGATGCCACGCCCGCCGCACTGAAGGCCAAGCTGGAAAGCGAGATCGCGCGCTGGAAGCCGATCATCGAAGCCGCCGGCCAGTACGCCGACTGAGATTTGAATAGGGGCGCCACCAGCGCCCCTATTTCGCTCGGCATCGCTACCCCAGTGCGGGCTTGGAGAACCATCATGAAACCTTTCGCGATCGACAGGGCCAACGGCCTGTGCGCTGCCCTGTTCATCGGTTTCGGCGCGTGGTTCGCGCTGCAATCGCTCGGTCTCGAAATCGGCACCGCCTTGCGCATGGGGCCAGGCTATTTTCCGCTGGTCCTGGCGATCGTGCTGATCCTGCTTGGCGCCGTCATTCTCGTCCAGGCCGTACGCGTCGAGGGCGAAGCGATCGGGCACATTGCGTGGCGCGGCATGCTGCTCATCCTGCCTGCTCCGATCTTCTTCGGCCTGACAGTGCGCGGCCTCGGATTCATCCCTTCGATCTTCCTGACGGCGCTGATCGCGTCGTTTGCCAGCCGCCGCATGAAGCCATTGACCGCGCTCGTGCTGTCGGCCGGCCTGACGTTGTTTGCCTTCCTCGTCTTCAGCTACGCGCTCGGCCTGCCGTTCCGCCGCTTCGGCCCGTGGCTGGCCCCGGGGGTCGGCATCGTGAGGCGATGAGCATGGATCTCCTCGACAACCTCGCGCTCGGCTTTTCGACGGCGTCGTCGTTGACCAACCTCGGTTTCTGCCTGATCGGCGTCCTTCTCGGCACGCTGATCGGCGTCCTGCCCGGCATCGGCGCCACCGCGACCATCGCCATGCTTCTGCCCATCACCTTCCAGATCGGCGACCCGGTCTCCTCCCTCATCATGCTCGCCGGCATCTATTACGGTGCGCAATATGGCGGCTCGACCACCGCCATTCTCATCAACATGCCGGGCGAATCCTCGTCCGCCGTCACCGCGATCGACGGCTACCAGATGGCCAGGAACGGCCGCGCCGGAGCGGCCCTCGCGATCGCGGCCATCGGCTCGTTCTTTGCCGGCACGGTGTCGACGTTCCTCGTCGCCATCTTTGCCCCGCCGCTGACGGCGATCGCGCTGAAATTCGGCGCGGCCGAGTATTTTTCGCTGATGATCGTCGGCTTGGTTTCGTCCGTCGCGCTCGCCCACGGCTCTATCGTCAAGGCGCTGGCCATGGTCGTGCTCGGCCTGCTGCTCGGCATTGTCGGCACCGACATCTACACCGGCACGCCGCGCTTCACGCTTGGAATCCGGGAATATGCCGACGGCTTGAATTTCGTTGCGGTGGCGGTCGGCGTCTTTGGCGTCGCCGAGATCCTGCGCAACCTCGAAAACGAGGATGAGCGCTCCGTGATGATCCGCAAGGTCACCGGCCTTATGCCGACCCGCGAGGACTTTCGGCGCATGGCAGCGCCCATCGTGCGCGGAACGATCATCGGTTCGGCGCTCGGCATCCTGCCGGGCGGCGGCGCGATCCTGGCAGCTTTTGCGTCCTACACGGTCGAAAAACGCGTCTCGAAAAACCCGCAGGAGTTCGGCAAGGGCGCCATCGAAGGCGTCGCCGGACCGGAATCGGCCAACAATGCCGGTGCGCAGACCTCCTTTATCCCGATGCTGACGCTCGGCATTCCAGCCAACCCGGTCATGGCGCTGATGATCGGCGCCATGATCATCCAGGGCATCGTGCCCGGCCCCAATGTCGCGACCGAACAGCCGGCGCTGTTCTGGGGCATCATCGCCTCGATGTGGATCGGCAATCTGATGCTGATCGTCCTCAACCTGCCGCTGATCGGGCTTTGGGTGAAGCTGCTGACGATCCCCTATTACGTGCTTTTCCCGATCATCATGGCGTTCTGCTCGATCGGCGTCTACAGCGTCAACAGCAACGTCTACGACCTCTATGCCGTCGCCTTCTTCGGCTTCCTCGGCTATCTCCTGACCAAGCTGCGCTGCGAACCGGCGCCGCTGCTGCTCGGCTTCGTGCTCGGCCCGCTGCTCGAGGAAAACCTGCGCCGCGCCATGATCCTCTCGCGCGGCGACGCGAGCACCTTCTTGACCAGACCGATCAGCGCCGGCCTGCTGCTCATCGCGCTCGCCGTGCTCGTCATCGTCTTCCTGCCGGCGGTCAGGAAAAAGCGCGAAGAGGTGTTTGTGGAGGAGAGTTGAATTACGCCGTCGTTCCGCTTCGGTCCTGAATCTCTTCGACAGGGTCGAGCGGTGCGATCGGCACCAGCGGTGCCGGCACATCGGTCGTCTTGACCTCGGCCTTGCAGATGTCGGCGATGACGCAGGCCGGGCAATCCGGCTTGCGCGCCTTGCAGACGTAGCGGCCATGCAGGATCAGCCAGTGATGTGCATGGCGCATATATTCGTCCGGAATGATCTTCAACAATCCTTGCTCGACCTGTTCCGGCGTCTTGCCGGGCGCCAATCCGAGCCGGTTGCCGATACGGAGAATGTGCGTGTCGACCGCCATCGTGTGCTGGCCGAAGGCCATGTTGAGCACGACATTGGCGGTCTTGCGCCCGACCCCGGGCAGCTTGACCAATTCATCGCGACTGTCGGGTACCTCGCCGCCATGGTCGCGGATCAGCGCCTGCGACAGCGCAATCACATTCTTCGCCTTGTTGCGCCACAGCCCGATGGTGCGGATATATTCGCCGACCCTTGCCTCCCCCAGCGCCAGCATCTTGTGCGGCGTATCGGCGGCCTTGAACAGCGCCCGCGTCGCCTTGTTGACGCCGGCATCCGTCGCTTGCGCCGACAGCACCACCGCGACCAGCAGCGTGAAGGCGTTGACATGTTCGAGCTCGCCCTTCGGCTCGGGCCGCTGGACGGAAAAGCGCCGGAATATCTCGTGCACTTCGGCCGGGCTGTAGCGTGACGCGCGTCGCACCGGCCGCGGGCGTGGCTTGACGTTCGGCCCATCGCGTCGTGCGGGCAACAGCTCTTTTTTGGACAGGGAAGAATCTTTGGACTTGGGGCTCGCCATTTCCCTCCTATAATATCCCCTCATGAGCGACACAAACGCCTCGTTTCAGGCCGACGAGCCATTCTTTCAGGCGCTACTCACCCCGCACCGGTCTCTGGGCCGGACAGGCTTCTTCATCCTGATGGGCGCGCTGCTGTTCGGCTGGCTGGTGACAGGCGCGGTTTTCCTGTCGCGCGGCGCCTGGCCGGTGTTCGGCTTCTTCGGCCTCGACGTGGTCGCCGTCTACATCGCCTTTCGCATCAACTATCGTGCCGCTCGCGCACGCGAGGAAGTCTCGGTCTCGCGCACCAGCCTCGACATCCGCAAGACCGCCCCCTCGGGGAAATCGGAAGCGCATCGCTTCAATCCGTTCTGGGCACGGTTTTCGATCGCCCGCCACGCCGAGATCGGCATCACAGGGATGACGGTGGAAGGCGAAGGGCAGAACGTGCCGATCGGATCGTTCCTGGACCCCGATTCCCGCGAGAGCTTTGCCACCGCCTTTTCGCGGGCACTGGCGACCGCCAAGGCACGCTGAGCCTGCCACGAGCGGTTCCTGGGCTCGAATTCCGTGTCCATCTGGGTATGCGCCGCAGGAAGGCAAGTTTCGGGTGGCGATCGACGCCCCGAGGGGCGATATTCCGGCTCAAGGAGACAGTTCCATGAGCACACACACCGCAGTCCTCAAAAAGGACATCACGCCTGAAGGCAGCGACTACGAAATCGTGCGCCGTGCCATCGAGAAGATCAGTCTCGACTATCGCGATCAGCCTTCCCTTGAAGAACTGGCCGAGGAGGTTGGCGAGACTCCGACCGGCCTGCAAAAACTCTTCACCCGCTGGGCCGGCCTGTCGCCCAAGGCCTTCCTGCAGGCGGTGACGCTGGACCATGCGCGCAGGCTGCTCGATTCCGGCATGCCGCTGCTCGAGACCTCGTTCGAACTGGGCATGTCCGGCCCGGGCCGGCTGCATGACCTGTTCGTCACCCATGAGGCGATGTCGCCGGGCGACTACAAGACACGCGGCGCCGGGCTCACCATCCGCTACGGCTTCCATTCCTCGCCGTTCGGCACCGCCCTGATCATGGCCACCGAGCGCGGGCTCGCCGGCCTCGCCTTCAGCGACCCCGGCGAGGAACGCGCCGCCTTCGCCGACATGTCCAGCCGCTGGCCGAACGCCGTCTATGTCGAGGACATGACTGCTACCGGTCCCTATGCCGCCCGTATCTTCGACCCGACGCTGTGGCGCCCCGACCAGCCGCTGCATGTCGTCATGATCGGCACCGACTTCCAGGTTCGCGTCTGGGAGGCGCTGCTCAAGATCCCGATGGGTAAGGCCCGCACCTATTCCTCGATCGCGGCCAGCATCGGCGCACCGTCCGCCAGCCGTGCGGTCGGTGCGGCCAACGGCGCCAATCCGCTCTCTTTCGTGGTGCCTTGTCACCGCGCCATCGGTAAATCAGGCGATCTCACCGGCTATCACTGGGGCCTGACCCGCAAGCGCGCCATTCTGGGCTGGGAAGCCGGGCAGGTATCGTAATATCGATTTTCCTCGGCCTTATTAAGTATAAGCGCGATTTAGACTGTGGTTTCTGCCGTTGCAACCGAGGGCAACCTGCGGTCCCTGTAGTTGTTATTTTAAGCCGTTATTTTAGGTAACTCTAAATTAACCACGATAAAGTGATGATGCCCTCATATTAATCCGGACGATCCGGCTTGATAGGAGGTCCCGATGACATTGTTTCGCGCCGCCTGCGGCGCAGCTCTGCTGGTTGCCAGCATCGACGAGGCCGCGTTGGCCGCGACACAGAATGTCATCTTCAATGGCACGATCGCGCCCACCTGCACGCTTGTCGTTGCCACCAACGGCACGATGACGGCCAGCCCCGATCTCCAGTCCCTCAGTTCCCACAACAGCGGCGGCTCGGCTGGGACCGTGACGCTGACGACGACCGGAGGTGTGTCGCTCAGCGTCGATCCGGTCACCACCATGACGGTGCCATCGGCAGACAGCACGTCGACGACCTGGACGCCGACCTACTCCGCCGCCGGCGCGCATGCCATCGGTGAGACCGGCTCGGCAACCAGCATCACCACACCCGGCGCCGATCTCGTCTCGGTTCACCTCGCCGGAACCAAAGGCGGCAGCAATCGCTTCGCCAACGGCAATTATCAGGCAACGGTAACGCTGCGCTGCGAATGACGCGCAGCGAAGGAGGGGTCGTTGAAACATGTTCGAATCCTGGCGACGGCACTGGCCATCGGATTGACACCCAATGCCGCCAAGGCCCAATCGATGTCGCCGATGCGTGGCGAGATCAACAGCTTCACCGACGTCTTCGCGGTCCGCATCTTCCCTGCCAATCCCTACGACAGGAAGATCCGGGTCGAAATCCACGTCTACGATCAGGATTTTCAGCCGGTAGATGCCAGGATCTCTCCAAATGTCTTCCAACTGGCTTCCCAGGCTTCCCGTTCTGTCCTTGTGGTCGTGCCCTTTGACGGCGCGGCCGAGCGTAAAGTGCGTATCTGTACCGAAAGCATCCCCTTTCCCAATCAACAGACGCAGATAAGGGCACAGATATGCGGAAAGTTCTTTGGGCGCCGCAAGTCCTGACACTGGCGCTCGCGGCTGCTTGGGCGTGTGCCTCGCCGGCCGGGGCCGAGGACGTCTACAATCTCAACCAGAATGAGAGCGGCTTCAACCTGCCCGGTGTCACCTTGCCCCAGGGCCAGGACGAGGTCCGTGCCGCGGACGGCACCACATGCCGTTCCGCCGTCTCCGGCTCCGGGGCCTATGTCGATCTCGGCGTTATCAGAGGCAACAGCCAGTCCGACAATGATGTCGCCACTTACGGCCGGGTGGTGATCCCGATCGGGCGTACGCCGAAGCGCGTCGATTGCAGCCGCCTCTATGAGCTTGAGGTCGAGCGCCTGCAGTTGGAACTGAAGCTCCTCAAAATGGGCCTCGGCGCCGACGGCCAGACGGCGAGCGTGGCCGCCAGCGCTTCCACGGCCGCGTCACCGGGGTGGGCCAATGAAGGCTGGAGCATCAGGACCGGAAATGGTGATGGCAAGAAAAAGAAGAAGCAGTAGCCGCGCGCTGTTTGCGATGGCGGCACTTGCCGGTTCCTGCCTTCCGGTGCAGGCGGCGATCATCGGCACCTGCACCATCATGGTCGGGGCGTCCGGAACGATGAAGGCCAATCCCGCCATCAGCATACTGAGCTCCAAACAGGCAGGCGGATCGAGCGCCAGCGCCACCGTGGTGGCAAGTTCCCTGTTGTGCTCGATACTTAACTTGCTTGACTGCTATTCGGTTTCGGCGCCGGCGCCTGCCGCATTCTCCTCCGCGCCGAGCGGCGGCGGCACCAACGTGATCTTCGCTTCAGTCTTCCGCCTCGATGGCTCGGGGGTCGATGTCAACGGAAGTGTGCCGCAGAGGGTTGCCAACGGCACCCACGCGATGCAGGTCGACCTCACCGCCACCAAGTCGAGCGGTATCTTTCCCGCCGGCAACTATCAGGGCACGGTCACCGTGCGCTGCGAATAAGGCCACGACACCTCAAATCGGACTGGACCATGCGCGTGGTCTGGCAAGCCGCGGCCTTACAGGTTAGCTTTCACGCAATCGGAACGATCTGCGTTCGCCCGGACGCACGAAGACGCTCCGATATTTTGAATTTGCGTTGCCAGGAGGCCCTGCTTGATTATCGTCATCGGCTCGATCAACCTCGACCTTATCGCCAAGGTCGACCGCTTGCCGAGCCCCGGCGAGACGGTGGGCGGCTCGGCCTTTACCACCGAACCTGGGGGCAAGGGCGCCAACCAGGCACTGGCCGCCGCACGCGCCGGCGCCTCGGTGCGCATGGTTGGCGCCGTCGGCAGGGACAGCTTCGCCGCCGAGGCACTGGCCTTGCTGCGCGACGGCAAGGTCGACCTGTCCGGCGTTGCCGAGACTCATGCCTCGACCGGCACGGCACTGATCATGGTCGCCGACGACGGCGAGAACATCATCGCCGTGGTGCCGGGCGCCAACGCTTCCGTGGTGCCAGGCGATCTCTCCAAGGCCTTTCTGAAAAAAGGCGACGTCGTGCTGCTGCAAAATGAGATTCCGCTGGCCACCGTCGATGCCGCCCTCGACCAGGCAAGGGCGGCCGGCGCCATCACCGTGCTCAACACGGCGCCTTTCCAGGGGCAGGCAGCCGGCTTTCTCGGCAAGGCGGACTATGTCGTCGCCAACGAAACCGAGTTCGACCTCTATGGCGAAGCGCTGTCGCTGCAAGGCCGCGACCGGGCGGCCCGTATGCGCGACTTTGCCGGAAAGACCGGCCGCACCGTCGTCGTCACGCTCGGCGGCGACGGCGTGATGGCGGCAACGCCGAGCGAATTCCTCACCGTTCCGGCACGCAAGATCACCCCTGTCGACACGGTCGGCGCCGGCGATACGTTCTGCGGCTATTTCGCCGCCAGCCTGTCGTCGGGCCTCACGCTCGAACAGGCGCTGGCGCGCGCTGGCGCGGCCGGTTCGCTGGCCTGCCTGAAGCCTGGCGCCCAACCGGCGATCCCGCTCGCCAAAGACGTCGATCAGGCGCTGCAGGAAACCCATTAAAATGCTGCGTCCTCAAACGAAACATGCCGTGCAGCCGGCAAGCGACATCTGCCGCCTGTCCGCGGTCGAACTTGCCGGCGCGATCCGGGAGAGAGAGCTTTCCGTGCGCGAGGTGGTGGCGGCATTCCTCGATCGCATCGAGGCGGTCAATCCGCTGGTCAACGCCATCGTCTCCTTGCGCGATCGCGCCGATATCCTGCGCGAAGCCGATGCGGCCGATGCCAGCCTGTCGCGAGCCGAAGCCGCGGCTCCGCTCTTCGGCCTGCCCATCGCCATCAAGGATCTCGCCTCGACTACGGGCCTCAGGACCTCCTTCGGCTCGCCGATCTTCGCCGATTTCGTGCCGCAGGAAGACGATTTCTTCGTCGAGCGCATCCGCAATGCCGGCGCCATCATCATCGGAAAGACCAACGTCCCCGAATTCGGGCTTGGCTCCAACACCTACAACGCCGTGTTCGGGCCGACGCTGAACGCCTTCGGTCCGGCCTTGACCGCCGGCGGCTCGAGCGGTGGCGCGGCGGTGGCGCTGGCGCTTAACATGGTGCCTGTCGCCGATGGCAGCGACTTCGGCGGCTCGCTGCGCAACCCGGCCGCCTGGAACAATGTTTTTGGCTTCCGCCCGTCGCAAGGACTTGTTCCCGGCGGACCCGATTTCGAAGTCTTCCATGCGCAGATGGGCGTCGACGGGCCGATGGGCCGCAACGTTCGCGACATGGCCCTGCTGCTCGATGTGCAGGCCGGTTACCACCCGCACGCGCCATTGTCCTACGAGAAACCCGGCTCGTTCCTCGAAGGGCTTGGAATACCGGCAACTGCTGGCCGCATCGCCTGGCTCGGTGACCTCGGCGGTCATCTGCCGGTTGAAACAGGCATTCTCGGCCTGTGCGAGGCGGCACTCGGCCGCTTTGCGGAAGCATCCTTCGCGACTGAACCGTTGCTGCCGGATTTCGATTTCGAAGCGCTGTGGCAGGCCTTCGTGACGCTGCGCCAGGCCAGCAGCGGCTGTGCGCTCAAAACCCACTATGACGACCCCGCCAAGCGCCGCATGCTCAAGCCGGAAGCCATCTGGGAAGTGGAGAACGCCATGCGGCTGACGGCGCCGCAGATCCGCGCCGCCTCCGTGACCCGTACATCCTGGCATCGCATGCTGCTGTCGATCTTCGACCGCTATGATCTGATTGCGCTGCCGACAGCGCAGGTCTTCCCCTTCGATGTCGGCACCCATTGGCCGCGTGAGGTCGCCGGACGCGCGATGGACAGCTACCACCGCTGGATGCAGGTTTCCGCCTTCGCGACCCTGGGCGGCTGCCCGGCGGTCAACGTGCCGGTCGGCTTCGACGATAGAGGGCGGCCGATGGGCATGCAACTGATCGGCCGGCCACGCGGCGACCTTGCCGTACTGAAGGCGGCGGCGGCCTATGAGGCCACACTGCCCTGGCAGGCCGGCGCCTGAACCGGTCGGACTGGCGTGTCGCAGGGCGCTGGTTAGCGGCTTGCACCGGCTGCGCTGCTATGCATTGATTATCCTCAGCCGCGCCGCCTCGGCGGTATTCCTGGGGAAAAATCATGTCGCTCGAACTCTACGCTGCCTATGTCCTCGCTTGCATCGTTATCATCCTGGTGCCCGGTCCGACGGTCACGCTGATCATCGCCAACAGCATTCGCCACGGCTCCCGCGCCGGCCTCGCCAATGTCGCCGGCACGCAGGCCGGGCTTGCCGTGATGATCGCCATCGTCGGCATCGGCCTCAACACGCTGATCGCAGGCATGGGCCATTGGTTCGAGTGGGTTAGGCTGATCGGCGCCGCCTATCTGATCTGGATGGGCGTGCAGATGTTCCGTTCCAAGGGCACGCTGAATGCCGATGGAACGGCCAGGAAACCGCGCGGCGGCTTCTTCCTGCAGGGCCTGCTGGTGGCGCTCAGCAACCCCAAGACGTTGATCTTCTTTGGCGCCTTCTTTCCGCAGTTCATTTCGCCGCAAGGCAACTACTCGCTGCAGATCGCCATCATGGGCCTGACCGCCATGATCTTCGCCGCCTTCTCGGATTCGACCTATGCGCTGGCCGCCGGCCGCGCGGGGCGCCTGCTGTCGGCCAGCCGCATCAAGCTTTTGTCGAGGATCAGCGGCAGCTTCATGGTCGGTGGCGGCCTATGGCTGGCCTTTTCGAAGGCGAAGTAGCAGCAGCCGGGAGCCAGGACTCAAGCAACAGCAAGACCGATTGAAAGCCGGCCTTCTCTACACCACATGAATAGCGGGTTGGGGATTCATGCTGGTGTCATGGACTTTTGCGGATGTGAAAGGGCACGTGCTGGGTGTGGTCCTCATTGTCGCGGTGTTCGCGGCGGTGTTGATCGTCGATCCCATCAAGTGGACGAATAAGGCCAGCCCGATCCGGTCGGTCGAAATGATTGATGCGACGGTCAACAGCGGTCAGGGCGAGGGTCAGTACATCCATTACTTGCTGTTCCTTGGGGATGGTTCGACGGTGCTCGTTTCTGACGATCGCCCACGCTTGATGGGCTCGACCATCAAACTTGAGCGCGTTACGCGTGAAAACGGCTTCGTCTTTTACCGGTTTCCAGATGAGCGGCGGCCGGCCGATGTTTTTCCCAAGCCAAAGCAGCAATCATTGAAAAAATTTTGAACACGATCTATTGAATGCGGTGTTTGCCACTAGCAAATATAGCGCATGGGGCAAACACGGCTTTCTCTTCGGAATCGCCTGCTTCTGCTTAAGGAAGAATATCGAGACGCTGTCATTTGCGTCAGTTTCTTCTGTGCGGTCGCTCTCATGAAACCTTGCCTGGCCTAATCAGGCAGGACAGCCCGATCATCGATACGCGACGGGTTAGCGGCATTGTCGAATACGCCACAACGCCGATGAATCCGAACGCCTCCGTCGGTCAGGGACTTCATTTCACATATCAAATCCGCCTCCAGGACAGCGGCGCCATCGTTTTTGTCGATGGCGAGGTCGAGACGCCGCATGTGATTGGATCCCGCGTTTCGGTCGAACGCCGGCACCACAAGAACGGCACCGACACCTACCTATTGCTTAGGGGATAAGCGTCATGGCCAAGGCCCGGCATTCCCTTGCCTGGATGACCCTGCAGGAGAACCTCAGGGGCATTCTCGTCACCATCCTTGTCGTGGGCGTCTGCGCACTGGCGATCGGCATCCCGATTGCAAGGCAAAGCAGCCCCATCGTCAATGTCGAGCGCCTGACCGGTACTGTGGTCAACGTTCTCAACACGACTCCGGACCCCGAAAGCTCGGCGGGCAGGGGGTTCAGCTATTTGTATGGTATCCGCCTCGACGAAAATGACCGCCTGGTCTTCGTCTACGGCGATGCGACAGCGCCGCGAGCCATCGGCTCGAAGGTCTCGGTCGAGCGGCAGCATCGCCGCAACGACACCGAAACATACCGCCTGCTCCGCCAGTAGTCGAGTATCGCCCAGAAGCTCTACGCCTCTGGGCGAACCGTATGCATCAAGGGATGGAGGTTCTAAAGCCGCCCCAGCCTCTCCACCAGCAATGCGAAGAATCCGTCATGGTCGATGTCGCGCATCACCATGGCGTTCTTCGGCCGCTTGGTGACGCCCCACCAGTCGATCACGGTCATGCCCATGGTCAGTTCCGAGGCGGTTTCCACGCTGACGTTGCAGTTGCGGCCCTTGAACAGGTCAGGCTTCAACAGATAGGCGATGACGCAAGGGTCGTGCAGCGGGCCGCCGTCGGTGCCGTATTTCTCCTCGTCGAAGCGCTCGAAGAATTCCAGCATCTCGGCGGTGGCGGTGCCGACCTTGGTGCCGAGCGCGCGGAAGGTTTGCGTGCGCTTGGCGGTGGTCAGCGCCTTATGGGTGACATCGAGGGGCATCATCACGATCGGAATACCGGATTTGAACACGACATCGGCGGCCTGCGGATCGACATAGATGTTGAATTCGGCGGTCGGGGTGACATTGCCGCCCTCGAAGAAGCCGCCGCCCATCAGCACGATTTCCTTGATGCGCGGTGCAATGCGCGGCTCGCGGATCAGCGCCAGCGCAATGTTGGTGAGCGGGCCGAGCGCACAAAGCGTGATCGTGCCGCTTTCTTCGCTCATCAGCGTCTCGACGATGAAATCGACCGCGTACTGGTCCTGCAGTTTCATCGTCGGTTCTGGCAATTGCGGTCCGTTGAGGCCGGTCTTGCCATGCACTTCCTCGGCGGTGACCAATTCGCGCATCAGGGGCCGGATGGCGCCGGCATAGACCTTGATGTCCGGGCGGCCGGCCAATTCGCAGATCTTGCGGGCATTCTTTTCGGTAAGCTTCAGCGGCACGTTTCCGGCAACGGCTGATATGCCGACGATCTCCAGTTCGGAGCTGCCGAGCGCCAGCAATATGGCGACGGCATCATCCTGACCGGGATCCGTGTCGATGATGATCTTGCGTGATTGGGGCATTTCAATTCCTTGTTTGGCGAGGTCGTGGGCTTGAACCGATCCGATCGAAACATCCAAATGACGCCGAAGCGGTCGCGAGCTGCCATGTCGAACCGCTCGACCGGGAAAGACAATTCCCGACCTGCGCGCTTCTCCTTGCATCTGCTCGCCGTTTCAAGCGCCATGTCGATCATTCCTGTGAGTCCACGCCTGGTCTTTTTGGGCGGGTCTGTTGACGGCTTGAACTTGGTCGCGGGGCGGACCATATCAAGGCCATCGGGAAAAATGCCATCTGGGTTTTTCCACTTTATGTCGCTCTTGAGAGGACAGTGTAACATGAGCCGAATGACGCCCTTTTCCAGCCCGCTTCTCCTTGGTTTCGACGCCATGGAAAAGACCCTGGAACGCCTGGCGAAATCCGGCGACAGCTACCCTCCCTACAACATCGAACGCCTCAGCGGCGCCGACGGCAAGACCGAAAGGTTGCGCATTACATTGGCGGTCGCCGGTTTCGCCGAAAGCGATCTCGATGTCACCACGGAGGAAAACCAGCTGGTCGTGCGCGGCCGTCAGACCGACGACACCGAGCGCGAATTTCTTCATCGCGGCATCGCCGCGCGCCAGTTCCAGCGCTGTTTCGTGCTGGCCGACGGCATGCGGGTGATCGCGGCGGAGTTGAAGAACGGTCTTTTGTCGATCGACCTCGATCGGCCGGAGTCCGAACGGCTGGTACGGAAAATAAACATATCGGTGAAAGACTGATCTTTACCACTGCATCGGCCGGAAATCGGCTCCGACTTTCCGAAAGCACGATGCAGCAAATTGAAATGGCTCTCATGCGGGATGGCCTTGAGCGGCGTCCTCGCGCCAAGGAGGCTTTGAAATGACCAGAACTGAAAATATCACCATGACCAATGGCGAATTCGCTCATCTCGGCGAGGGCTCGGTCGCTTATCTCAGAAAGGTCTCGAGCGACGAATTGCTCGGCCGTTTCCCCAATCTCGGCGAAATCGCCCCCGGCATGGAACTGTGGGCCTTGTTTGCCGCCAATGGCCAGCCGATCCTGCTTTCCGATGCGCGTGACCGCGCTCTGGCCGGCGCCATGGAAAACGACCTGACCACCGTCGCCATTCATTGACAGCGATTCCGGCTGAAACGGAAAGGGCCGCCCATGGCGGCCCTGTAGCGATATCATTCTCGAAATTCAGGCCGCGTGCGAAGCCTGGGTGTCCGACAAAAGCGCGTGGATAGCGGCGGCGTCGCGCGTACCCCTGATCTTGGCCACCGTGTCGGCATCGCGCAGGACCCGCGCGATGCGCGACAGTGCCTTGAGGTGGTCGGCGCCCGCCCCTTCCGGCGCCAGCAGCAGAAACACCAGATCGACGGGCTGATCGTCCAGCGATTCGAAATCGACAGGCGTCTCCAGCCGGGCGAAAACACCTGCGATGCGCTTCACGCCGGCCAGCTTGCCGTGCGGAATGGCGATGCCGTTGCCGACGCCGGTCGAACCCAGGCGCTCACGCTGCAGGATGGTGTCGAACACCTCCCGCTCCGGAATGCCGGAAATCGCCGCTGCCCGTTCGGACAGCAGTTGCAGCAGCTGCTTCTTGGAGTTCGCCTTCAACGCCGGCAGTATCGCCGGAACGTTGATAAGATCGCTCAGATCCATGCTAGAAAATCCCTTGTTCGCCTGCCGTCACCAGTCCCCACCCCTCGTGCGGCCGGCTCTTATTGCCGTGCGACCCTTGTCGTCACCGTGCGACCTTTGTCGTCACGCTTGCGCGACCTTGGTCGTCGATGGGTCGATCCAGCCGATATTTCCATCGGGTCGGCGATAGACGATGTTGAGATGGTCGGTTCCCGCATTGCGGAAGACAAAGACCGGGCTGTCCTTGGTGTCGAGCTCGATGACCGCCGACGCCACCGACATGGTCTTCAGCGTCATGGTTGATTCGGCGACGATGGCGGGCGCGAAATTCTCCGGAATGTCCTCGTCGTCATCGGCAAGCGGCGCCATCACCGTGTAGGCGATGTCGGTCGGCTGGCCGTTGGCGGCGCCCGAGTTGTGCGATTTCAGCCTGCGCTTGTAGCGCCTCAGGCGGGTTTCCAGACGGTCCGCCGCCGCCTCGAAGGCTAGCGTCGGATCCTGGGCATCGCCGGTGGCCTGCAGCGAAGCGCCGGAATCCAGCCGGATCATGCAGTCCGCCGAGTAGCGCGAGCCCGATTTGATGACCGTGACATGTCCGGCAAAGCCGCGATCGAAATATTTGCCGATCGCTTCGCCGACGCGATCATTGATGCGTGTCCGAAACGCATCGCCGATATCCATGTGTTTTCCCGATATGCGCAGATTCATCTGAAAACTGACCTTCCTTGCTCAGGCTTCAAACTGGCCCGAGTTTATACTCGTGATCCGTGCGCACAAGCTTTGCGGCGTCACTTGCGCCGATTTTAAATCCAAACTTTCCGGTTGATCACAAGCCGCCCTTTGACCGTCCCGAGGCCAACGTCGTGACGGACCATCCGCATGCGGGCATCTAGCCCGTCTCATGCGGGCGGGCTTCTAGCCACTTCACCGCGGCTTGTCAATGAAGTGCCGGCCTGTGGAAAATCGACCCGCTCAGCGCCCGGCGCTAGCCATCGCCCGTTTCTCGCGTCGGCGCTGCACCGAAGAGGGGATATTCATGCCTTCCCGGTACTTGGCGACCGTACGTCTTGCAATGTCGACGCCACTTTCGCGCAACATGTCGACGATCGCGTCGTCGGAAAGCACGTCGACGGGTTTTTCCTCGTCGATCAACTGCTTGATGCGGTCACGCACGGCTTCCGAGGAATGCGCATCGCCGCCGCCCGACGCGGCGATCGAGGCGGTGAAGAAGTAGCGAAGCTCGAACACGCCGCGCGGCGTCAGCATGTATTTGTTGGCTGTGACCCGGCTAACCGTCGATTCGTGCATGCCGATGGCGTCGGCCACCGTGCGCAGATTGAGCGGCTTCAGCTGCCGCACGCCATGGACGAGGAAGGCATCCTGCTGGCGAACGATTTCCGAGGCGACCTTGAGGATGGTCTTTGCCCGCTGGTCGAGGCTGCGCGTCAGCCAGTTTGCATTCTGCAGGCATTCGGCCAGAAAATCCTTTTCGGCCTGGTTCTTGGCCTGCGGTGAGACCTGGGCGAAATAGATATGGTCGACCAAAACCCGCGGCAGCGTTTCGGCGTTGAGTTCGACCGTCCAGCTGCCGTCATTGGCCGCGCGCACCTCGACATCGGCGACGATCGCGTCGCTGGCGCCGCCCGAAAACGCCATGCCCGGCCGGGGATCGAGCGCCCGGATCTCCGCCAGCATGTCGAGCAGATCCTCCTCGTCGACACCGCATATCCGTTTCAATGCATGAAAATCACGTCGTGCCAGGAGTTCGAGATTGGCGACCAGCGCCTTCATCGCCGGATCGAGCCGGTTGCGCACCGCAAGTTGCAGCGACAGGCATTCGGCCAGGTCGCGGGCAAACAGGCCAGCCGGCTCGAAGGTCTGACACACCGCCAGCACCTTCGCCACGGCAGCGGCATCCGCACCGAGACGAGCGGCGATCTCGGCCAGGTCGGCACGCAGATAGCCGGTCTCGTCAAGGCCGTCGGCGAGTTCGGCGGCGATCAGCCGTGCAGCCGGGTCAGTGAAGGCTAGCGCCACCTGTTCACCGACATGGTCGCGCAGCGTGATCGCAGCAGTCGCCATATCGCCGGCGTCAAACCACTCGGATGAGGAACCCGCGCCATTGCCCGAAGCCGATTTCCATTGTGCCGTCAGGTCGGGACCGAGCCGCTCGCTGGTCCCCGGGTCGTCGGGGAACAGGTTTTCCAGCGACGTGTCGAGCTTGTCCGAGATCGCCTCGGCGCTCCACTGCGTCTCGTTTTCGAACCAGTCGCCTTCGGCGGTGGCTTGCGGCTCCGCCTCGATCTTCTGCGCCTGGTCGCTGGCGGCATCGTCCTGCGGCTCGGCGCGCTCCAGCAGCGGATTGCGCTCGATTTCCTCGTCGATGAAATGCTCAAGCTCGACATGGGTGAACTGCAGCAGCCGAATCGACTGCATCAGCTGCGGCGTCATCACCAGCGACTGCGATTGTCGTAGCTGTAGTTTGGCCGCCAACGCCATGGTTCGGTTTCAAACGCCTCGTCTACGCATCCCGACTTCCGGGCAAGAATTTTGCAGCCGGCCATAAAACTGGCCCGGCTTTTGCTTGTCAAGGCAATTGGTAGCAAAACGCGCTTACCGGAGCGTTATCCCGGAGCAAAATCGAGAAAAAGCGCCGCTCGAACCGGAAAAATCGTGTCAGGAAACAAATTTCACGCTCAGAGCAATTCCAGGAAAAGTGAGAGACGGCTTTCCCGGGAAAAGCGCATAGCGCTTTCCCTTGGGAATTGCGTCAAGACGAAAAGACGGAGCGGATTGGCGTTTTCCGTGAAACGACGAACCGTTCAGAGCGTAAAACCCTCGCCGAGGTAAAGTCGCCGCACATCGGGGTTTGCCACCACCTCGTCGGCCCTTCCATGGGTCAGCACCTGGCCGGCATGGATGATGTAGGCGCGGTCGATGAGGCCGAGCGTTTCGCGCACATTGTGATCGGTGATGAGGACGCCGATGCCGCGCGCCGTCAGGTGGCGCACCAGTTGCTGGATATCGGCGACGGCGATCGGATCGATGCCTGCGAAAGGCTCGTCGAGCAGCATGTAGGCCGGACGCGTCGCCAGCGCTCGCGCGATTTCCAGGCGTCGCCGCTCGCCGCCCGAAAGCGACATGGATGGCGCCTTGCGCAGATGGCTGATGTGGAATTCCTCGAGCAGTTCGTCGAGATTGCGCTCGCGCACCTTGCGGTCCTTTTCGACCACTTCCAGCACCGCGCGGATATTCTGCTCGACATTGAGACCGCGGAAGATCGACGCTTCCTGCGGCAGATAGCCGATGCCGAGGCGTGCGCGACGGTACATCGGCATCGACGTGACGTCGAAGCCGTCGATCTCGATCGTGCCTTCATCCACCGGCACGAGGCCGGTAACCATGTAAAAACAGGTCGTCTTGCCGGCGCCGTTGGGGCCGAGCAGCCCAACGGCCTCGCCGGCGCGCACGCCGATGGTGACGCCGCTGACGACCTTGCGGCCCTTGTAGCTCTTGGTCAGCCCCTTGGCGATCAGTGTTCCCTTGAACTTTCCCGCATCGACGGTCACCGTGGCCGGCGCCGAAAGCTTGCCGGCGGCCCGTCCCGGAAGACGCGCCGTCAGCGACGACAGGCTGGCCATCAGGGGTTCGTCGCTCCCGATTTCGGCGGCGGCGTGATCGACATCTGGACGCGTTGCCCAGCGCATGGATCCACCTGAGCCAGCCCGCTTTTCATCTGCACGGTAAGCTTGCAGCCCACCAGAATGTTGTCGTTTTGCGACAGAACGACCTTTTTGCCCGAAAGCACCAGCACCTGGCTCTTCATATCGAAGCTGCCTTGATCGCCTGTCGCGACCTGCGCATCCGACTTGATGTAAACCTTGTCGGAGATCTCCAGGTGATCGATGTTGGCCGAGCCCGTCATCGCCGCACCCGCGGCCTCCGTGCCCTTGGCAGCGGCGTTGGGGTCCTTGACGTAGTAGACCGTCATCTTGCCGGCCTTCATCAATGTCGGCCCCTGGACGACACTGACATTGCCCGTGAAGATGGCGACACTGTCGGCCTGGCGGACTTCCAGCTTGTCGCTCTCGATCTGGATCGGCTTGTCGCCGGACAGCTTGAGGCCTGATTGACTGGTCGTCTGCGCCCACGACGGCACGAGTCCGAGCAGCAGCAACGCTGAAGTTGCAGCCGCGAGCCGCGTCGAACTACTGAGCCGCATTGGTTTCTCCGCTGTTTCCCTGTGCCGCCTTCAAGGCGGTGGAATCGATGTTGACGCGCACTTTGTTCTCGAAAACCAGAACCTTGCCATTGTCCTGGACCGACATCGTATCCGCCGTGATCCGCGACCCGCCACGGCTGACATCGACGGGATCTCCCGTCTTCATAGTGCCTTTGCCCATGTCGAGGAAGACCGATTTGAACTTGGCCTGCATGCCGTCGGTCGTGGTGATCGTCACGTCGCTGGTCAGGTTCATCGTATTGCCGTCGCGATCGTAGGTGCCGTGCGAGGCCTTGACCGCCGCCACATTGTCGGGCGCGATCGGCACCTTGGCGTCGATGCCTTCCAGCTCGATGATACCTTGCGTGCTGACATCCTGAATGGCACGCAGCGCCGTCATCGAATAAGGCTGCTTCTGCTTGGTGAAACCGTTGAGCTTGGGATTGGCCATCACCAGCTTGCCGTTGGAAAAGGCAGTGCCTTCCGCCTGAACCTTCACGGCGACGGGTGCGGCGAGATAGGAATAGACCGGGAAAGCGACCGCTATCAGTGCCGCGGCCACCGGCACGGCAAATTTGAGAACGCGCACGCGGCGCGAATGACGCTGTGCACGGTCGAAAGCGTCGCCGCGCGTCCGGCCGTCCGCCGGGGGAGCCAACACCGCCTCGGCGTTGGTCGGTTCAATCGGTCGCGCTAACATTCACTGCTTTCTTTAACCCTGCCCACCCTTGAGCACCGCCTATAGGTGGGACGCCGGCGCTTTCAAGCAAGCACAAGCCCACGAAAACTGCAAAAATGTGACAGCCGCCTTTGTACAGACGAAAACGAGGTCCGCACAACTGCGTGTTCTCCATAGCAGAAACAGACACGCGGCGTAAAATTTATCCGTCGTCGGTCTCGTCGCCGACCTGGGGCGATTGCACAAACATGTGAGCAGACCAATACTTGTAGAGCGCCTAGCCGAGGCCGGCCGACTGTCGACGAGGATGGCCACCTCACGTCCAGGTGCTGACTTGTCTCGCCATACGCAAAAGAGAACTGCTTCCCGATGAGAGGATCATGGTCTAAAAGCGTCCCCTTCCGCCGACTGAAAGGCTGACCATGGCACTGAGAGCCGACGACCTGATCGACCGCCGCCGTTTGCGGCGCCAGCTGACATTTTGGCGCGTTGTTGCCATAGGCATCGTGGCCCTTGGAATGATTGCGCTTTCAACCTGGTTCTATGGCGACGATTTCGGCGGCTCGACGGTCGACCATATTGCCAAGGTCAAGATCGAAGGCACGATCACCGAGGACGAGGAACTGATCAAGCGCCTGGAAACCATCCGTCTTTCATCGAAGGTGAAAGGGGTGATCCTGTCGATCGATTCGCCTGGCGGCACCACCGTTGGCGGTGAATCGATCTATGAAGAAGTGCGCAAGCTTGCCGCCGACAAGCCGGTGGTGGCGGAAGTCGGCACGCTCGCCGCATCGGCGGGCTATATGATCGCCAGTGCCGCCGATCACATCGTTGCCCGCAAGACCTCGATCGTCGGCTCGATCGGCGTGCTGATCCAGTATCCCGACGTCAGCGGCCTGATGGACAAGCTCGGTGTCAAGCTGGAGGAGGTGAAATCCTCGCCGCTGAAAGCCGCGCCCTCTCCCTTCAAGCCGACCAATGACGACGAGCGCGCGATGGTTCGCAAACTCATCCTCGACAGCTACGACTGGTTCGTCGACATCGTCGCCGAACGCCGCAAGATGACCCGCGAACAAGCGCTGATGCTTGCCGACGGCTCGATATTCACCGGGCGCCAGGGCGTTGCCAACGGGCTGATCGACGCCGTCGGCGGCGAGGCCGTAGCGGTCGACTGGCTGGCCACCAAGGGCGTCGATGCCAAGCTCAAGGTCGTCGAGTGGAAGGATACCGAACGGCGCGGCGGCTTCCTGTTCTCGAAAGCGATGGCGCAAACCATCAGCAGTGCGCTCGGCCTGCCCGCCTACAGCGGCGACGTCATCCATGAACTCGGAGCCGACCGCTTGTTTCTTGACGGTCTCGTTTCCGTCTGGCACCCTTGAGACGCCGTTTGGGGCAAGTGAAAAAAGCAAATAAAATCATCCTCATAATTTTGACCGCACTGCTTTCACGGGGACCCGTCTCATGATCAAGTCCGAACTTGTGCAGATTATTGCCACGCGCAATCCGCATCTTTTCCTGCGCGACGTCGAAAACATCGTCGGCGCCATCTTCGATGAAATCACCGACGCCCTTGCCGAAGGCAACCGGGTCGAGTTGCGTGGCTTCGGCGCTTTTTCGGTGAAAAATCGTCCCGCCCGCACCGGCCGCAATCCGCGCACAGGCGAATCCGTCGAGGTCGAGGAGAAATGGGTGCCGTTCTTCAAGACTGGTAAGGAACTGCGTGAAAGGCTGAACGGCGGCAAGTAGGCGCGACGTCAGCGCCTGACGGCCTTCGGACAGGCCAGCTTCCGACGGAAAACATCATGTTCAATCGCTTCATGCTCATCGCGATCTTCGTGCCCCTGGCGATCATCCTGATCGCACTCGCCGTTGCCAACCGCGAACTGGTCGCCTTCACGCTGGATCCGTTCAACCCCGGCAATCCGAAGCTGACCCTGACTTTGCCGCTGTTCATCTTCCTGTTCCTGGCACTCGCCATCGGCATGATCGTCGGCAGCCTGGCAACCTGGGTCAAGCAGGGCCGCTATCGCAAGCTGGCCCGCCAGCGCGGCGTCGAGGCCGAGAACCTGCGCCAGGCGGTCAGCCGTGCGCCGGCGGTATCACAAAGCCAGGCTCCGGGAACGGCCCCAGGCTCCGCCCACGGGTCCGCCCAAGGGTCCGCATTGCCGAAGCCGACCGCTTGAACCGCCTGTTGGCGGTTTTGTCCCCACGGAGTTTTGCATGCTGACCATTTCGGCCGCAGAGGTTGACCATGCCCTGAGCTTTGCCGGGCTGGTCGAGACGCTGCGCATGGCGTTTCGCGACGGTGCGGTGCAGCCGGTCAGGCATCATCATACGATCGAGCGGCCAGATGGTGCCGCCTCCACCCTGCTTTTGATGCCGGCCTGGACCGATCTCAACGCGGCCGGCACGTCGGCCGGCGGTCACGTCGGCGTCAAGATCGTCACTGTCTCCCCCGACAACAATGCCATCGGCAAGCCGGCGGTGATGGGACTCTATCTCCTGCTCAATGGCGCCACCGGCGAACCTGAAGCCTTCATCGACGGCCAGCGGCTGACACAGTGGCGCACCGCCTGTGCTTCGGCGCTTGCGGCTTCCTATCTCGCCCGCGACGACGCCTCGCGCCTGCTGGTGGTCGGCGCCGGCGCGCTGTCCCCCTTCCTCGCCAAGGCGCACTCGGCCGTGCGGCCGATCAAGACCATCCGCATCTGGAACCGCACCCCGGCCAATGCCGAGAAAGTCGCGGCCGATCTGCGCGCCGAAGGCTTTGCGGCCAGCGCCGCAAGCGATCTCGATGCCGAGCTTGGGCAGGCCGACATCGTCGCCTCAGCAACGATCACGACGACGCCGTTGATCAAGGGTGCATTGTTGCAGCCGGGAACCCATGTCGACCTGGTCGGCGGCTTTACGCCGACGATGCGCGAGAGCGACGACGACGCGATCAGGCTTGCCCGCGTCTATGTCGACACCCGCGCCGGCGCCACCAAGGAAGCCGGCGACATTGTCCAACCGCTGGCCTCCGGCGTGCTGAAGCCGGAAACCATTGTCGCCGATCTGCACGAATTGGCGCGCGGCCAGAAGAAGGGCCGCGAGAGCGCCGGTGAGATCACGCTGTTCAAGTCGGTCGGCGCGGCGCTCGAGGATCTTGCCGCCGGCATTGCCGTCTACAAGGCGATGAAGACTTAATTCGCTGCCGCAGCCGTTTTG
The DNA here is from genome assembly GCF_040322895.1 of Mesorhizobium sp. M0088. Taxonomy (NCBI): domain Bacteria; kingdom Pseudomonadati; phylum Pseudomonadota; class Alphaproteobacteria; order Hyphomicrobiales; family Phyllobacteriaceae; genus Mesorhizobium; species Mesorhizobium sp. M0088. The sequence goes on along the minus strand of NZ_JAMYUI010000005.1, from coordinate 102,329 downwards.
GCGCCCATCGCCTCTGCGATCAGAGCAAAATCGGCCGCGCTGACCGAAAACAGGCCAAAGCGAAGCTGATAACCCCAGTTCGACTTGCCGACGGTGAATTCGAGCTTGTCGAGCAGCGGCTTGATCGGCGCTTCCTCGGCCTTCGCCCACGCCACATGGCGGCGGAACGGCGTGAAGCCGGCACTCATATCGCCCTGATAGGGCTCGCCTTCCCGCACGATGCCGATCGCGGTGAAGGCCCGCAGGCCATCTTTCTCGCCCAAAACAGTGTTCGGCGAGTAGTAGACGATGCCATCGCCTAGCTTGACGCGACGCAGCGGTGCCGCCTTGCCGTGGTTGACCTGCATGAAGCCGGCTGCGCGGCCCCGCCGGACATGTTCGGCCGACGCCACGGCGATCCAATACGCGCTCATTTATGGTTACCATTGGCCTGTTCGCCATCGGACAGCCAGTAGACGCGCAGGCGATGATTGTCGGGATCGAGCGCGACAAAAGTACGGCCGAAATCCATGTCGGTCGGCGTCTGCAGGATATTCAGCCCGCGCCCGGACCAGTCGGCATGGGCGGCATCGACCGCATCGGGCGTATCCAGCGCAAACACGATTTCGGCGCCACCGCCTGATGCGGCGGCTGCCGGCTCCGCCGTATGGCGCGACCAGAGGCCGAGCTTGAAGCCGGCATCGAGCACGAACAGCACGAAGGTCGGCGAACTTTCGACCGGCTGACGGCCGAGCAGCGCGCTGTAGAAGGCGCCGCTCTGCTGCGGCTGGTCGACATAGAGGATGACGAAATTCGGGGTGGCCATATCTGCTCTCCAAGGTTCGGTGCTTCGACTTGGCGACCATAAGATGGTCTACTGTCAGATTATGGCAGCAGTCATCTCGAACCACGCGGCGTGTCGAGCGTTGCCCGCCATTCCTTGAGCAGCGCCTGGCGACGACGCGGATAGCGCGTATCTGTTGCATGGAGTTCGGTGATGCGATCGGTGCGAAAATGCCGGAAATCGTGCCGCATCTCGCACCACGCCACCACCACCCGCACCTTGTCGAAGAAGCCCAGCGCAAATGGCCAGACGACACGCTCGGACGCAGCGCCGCCCGCGTCGCGGTAAAGAAAGCCGAGCTTGCGCTCGTTGCGGATGGCCTGCCGTACGAGGCCAAGGTCGATGGTCTCGATGGCCATGGCGGGAGGGCCGACCAGCAGTGTGCTCGCGTCGAGATCCTCGCGCAGATCGTCCGGCAGGACAGCCGCGATCTTGGCCAACGCGTTGGCAGCGGCGGCCGAAAGACGCTGGTCCGGCTGCTTGGCGACCCAGCGCGAGCCGAGCACGATGGCTTCGATCTCCTCGTCGCTGAACATCAGCGGCGGCAGCATGAAGCCGGGCTTGAGCACATAACCGACACCCGCCTCGCCCTCGATCGGCGCGCCCTGGCCCTGCAGCGTGGCGATATCGCGGTAGAGCGTGCGGATCGAAATCCCGAGTTCATCGGCCAGCGCTTGCCCGCTCACCGGCCGGCGATGCCGGCGCAGGCACTGGATCAGGTCGAGCAGGCGTTCGGAGCGGGACATCCGGTAGATTTGCCTGTTTCTTTGACATTGGTCCATCGCGGCCAACCTGAACCGGAGAGGCCGACCTGTCGGACTTGGTTGCGAAGCCGGTTGCCCTATGTCAAAAGCGGCCACCCCGTTCGGAGTTGCCCCCGCTTGAAGTCTTTTCGCGACAAACGCCGCGACAACCGTCCACATCCATCCGCGAAGGGTGCGGCGGACGTGTCGCGTCCGCGTCCCGGCCAGGCTCCCGCCAGACCGGAAGCGCCACCGCGCGAGCGCCATGAGGCGAAGACGGAAAGTCGTTCCGAACCGAACTCGGCGCCGCGCATCCTGGCCCGCCGCGAAGGCGCTCTGCCCGCCGAACATCTTCCCGTGATCCTGGAAGTGGCGCCGAATGCCGATTATGCGCTCCTCGACAGCGGCACCGGCCAAAAGCTCGAACAATATGGCCCCTACCGTATCGTACGGCCCGAGGGCCAGGCGATCTGGCAAAAGGCCTTACCGGCAAAAGAATGGGAGCGCGCCGACGCCATCTTCACCGGTGATACCGACGAGGAAGGTATCGGCCGCTGGCGTTTCCCCAAGGTGCCGCTCGGCGAGACCTGGCCGATGAAGCATGACGGCATCGACTATCTCGGCCGTTTCACCTCGTTTCGCCATGTCGGCGTCTTTCCCGAGCAGGCCTCGCACTGGGACCACATGGCCGGGCTGATCGCGGCGGCGAAGCGGCCGGTCAAGGTGCTGAACCTGTTCGGCTATACCGGTCTTGCCTCGCTGGTGGCGGCCCGCGCCGGCGCCGAGGTCACCCATGTCGATGCCTCGAAGAAAGCGATCGGCTGGGCCCGCCAAAACCAGGAAATGGCGGGGCTTGGCAGTAAGCCGATCCGCTGGATCATCGACGATGCGGTGAAATTCGCCGAGCGCGAGGAGCGCCGCGGCAGCCGCTATGACATCATCTTGTTCGACCCGCCGGCCTATGGCCGCGGCCCCAAGGGCGAGGTCTGGCAATTGTTCGAGGACCTGCCTGATTTGACCGACCTTTGCCGCGCGATCCTGACGCCGAAGCCGCTCGCCGTGGTGCTAACCGCTTATTCGATCCGCGCCTCCTTCTTCGCCATCCACGCCTTGATGCGCGATACGTTTGCCGGCATGGGCGGCAAGATTGAATCGGGTGAGCTGATCATCCGTGAAAAGTCCGCCGGCCGGGCGCTCTCGACCTCATTGTTTTCGCGTTGGGTGGCTGAATGAACGAGCGGCATGCAGGCGCACCTGGCCAGGTGAAGGAGGTCACCAGCCTCGCCAATCCGCTGGTCAAGGACATCAAGGCGCTCGCTCAGAAGAAGTTCCGCGACCAGCAGAACGCCTTCATGGCCGAGGGGCTGAAGCTGGTCATCGATGCGCTCGATCTCGGCTGGCAGATCAGGACATTGGTTTTCGCCAAAGCCGGGCGCGGCAATGCGGCGGTGGAGAAGGTGGCCGCACGCACCGTTGCCGCAGGCGGCATGGTGCTAGAAGTGTCGGAAAAGGTGCTGGTCGCCATCACCCGCCGCGACAATCCGCAAATGGTGGTGGGCGTCTTTTCGCAGAAATTCCTCGCCTTGAAGGATGTGCGCGCCGACAATGGCGACGTCTGGGTGGCACTCGATCGGGTACGCGATCCCGGCAATCTCGGCACCGTCATCCGCACCGTCGATGCCGTCGGCGCCAAAGGCGTCATTCTGGTCGGCGATACCACTGATCCATTCTCCGTGGAGACGGTGCGCGCCACCATGGGTTCGATCTTTGCCGTGCCGGTAGCCAAGGCGACAACCGAGGCTTTCCTTGCCTGGCGGGGCGGCTTCTCAGGCCTCGTCGCCGGAACCCACCTGAAAGGCGCCGTCGACTACCGCTCGGTCGATTTTTCCCGCGGGCCCGTGCTGCTGATGATGGGCAACGAGCAGCAGGGGCTGCCCGAAAGCCTGGCTGCGAGCTGCGACAGGCTGCTCAGGATTCCGCAAGCGGGCCGTGCCGATTCGCTCAATCTGGCCGTCGCCACCGGCATCATGCTGTTCGAGATCCGGCGCGGCGCGCTGAAGCTCGAGCCAATCCTGGACCAGCAATGAAGGTTGCCTGCCCGTGAGATCATGGTCTCCCTACGCACTGCTCGTCGTCGCGGCCATCGCGCTCGACCAGTGGATAAAGTACCTGGTCGAGGCCGGTCTGCCTTTTCAGGAAAAGGTTGATCTGTTGCCCTTCCTGGCGCTGTTTCGCACCTACAATACCGGCATCGCCTTCTCGATGTTCTCATCCTTCGGCGACACCGGGCTGATCGTCATTTCGCTCGCCGTCGTTGCCTTCGTGCTGTTCCTGGCGACGCGGATCGCGCCGTCCCAGATCCTTGCCCGCACCGGCTTTGCGCTGATCGTCGGCGGCGCGCTCGGCAACCTGATCGACCGCGCCGTCTACGGCCACGTCATCGACTACATCCTGTTCCACACGACGGTCTGGTCGTTCGCCGTCTTCAACCTTGCCGACGCCTTCATCTCGGTGGGCGCGGCACTGGTCGTCTTCGACGAGCTGTTCGGCTGGCGGCGCGAGCCCGGGCCGTCCAACGCCAAGCCTTCCAAAGCCATGCCTTCCAAGGCCAAGTCTTCGAAGGCCAAGTCTTCGAAGGATTGACCCCGTGCCGCCATCGCCGCACAGTTCATGTCGCCAAACACGATCGCGGAGAAAGACATGTCCGAAACCTTCAAAGCCATCCTCGTTTCGCGTGACGCCGAGAAAAAGCAGTCGGTAACCGTGACCGATCTCACCGACGCCGACCTGATGGAAGGCGATGTCACCATCGCGGTCGAGGCAACGACGGTGAACTACAAGGATGGCCTGGCGATCACAGGCAAGGCGCCGGTGATCCGCCGCTGGCCGCTGGTGCCGGGCATCGATTTCGCCGGCACCGTCATCTCGTCTTCCCATCCCGACTGGCGCGCCGGTGACAAAGCCATCCTGAACGGCTGGGGCGTCGGCGAAACCCATTTCGGCGCCTATGCTGGCCGCGCCCGTGTCAAAGGCGACTGGCTGGTGCCGCTGCCGCAGGGCATCAGCCCGCATGACGCGATGGCCGTCGGCACCGCAGGCTATACCGCCATGCTCTGCGTCATGGCCCTGGAGCGGCACGGCATCCTGCCCGATCGCGGCCCGGTGGTGGTGACGGGGGCGGCCGGCGGTGTCGGCTCGGTCGCGGTCTCGATCCTGTCCAGCCTCGGCTACCATGTCATTGCTTCCACCGGCCGCAATGCCGAAAGCTCCTATCTGATCGACCTTGGCGCCGCCGAAGTGATATCGCGCGACGAGCTTGCCCAGCCGGCCAAGCCGCTGGCCAAGGAGCGCTGGGCCGGCGGCATCGACGCAGTTGGCAGCCACACGCTGGCCAATGTGCTCTCGATGACCTCCTATGGCGGCGCGGTCGCCGCCTGCGGCCTGGCCGGCGGCATGGACCTGCCGACCAGCGTCGCGCCCTTCATCCTGCGCGGCGTCTCATTGCTCGGCATCGATTCAGTGATGGCGCCGAAAGCAGTCCGCCTCGAGGCATGGCGCCGCATCGGCACCGACCTCGATCTTCAGAAGCTCGCCAGCCTGTCCAGCACCATCGGGTTCGACGGCATCGTCGATGCCGCGCGCGACATCGTCGACGGCAAGATCCGCGGCCGCGTCGTCGTGGATATGTGACTCCGCCCAACTGCCGGAAGGATGGAATCGCCAGATCTGCGGCAAACCCGCCGCGCCTCGGCAAAAAGCGCTCATCCGCTAAAATTCGAACGATCCGCCGCAATTTTCCATAATCTCTGTCTGGCAAGGATTTCGCATGATCGCGGAATCCGGCAGCCAACAGGCGGACACTGGCGACGACGTCGATGCGGTGCTCCCGCCGCTTGTGCCCGAGCCGGAATTCTCCAGGCGCGAAAGCCTGCCCTTTCTGACATTCGTCGCCATCGTGGTGGTGGCCGGGCTGGCGCATCTGACCGGGGCACCAATCTTCATTAGCGTCGCATTGCTGGCAACCGGTCTTGCCGGTCTTGCCCTGCATCTGCGCGCCAGGCGGAGCGAACATCGCACCTCTGCCCTTCTTGACGAAACCACTGCCCGCAGCCGCGCCGAGATCGAGACGCTGGCCGACCGCATGTGGGAGATGCAGGAGAGCGATGAGCGCTTTCGCGGCCTGATCGACGCGCTTGGCGATCTCGTCATCCATCGCGACCGCGATGGCTACATCGTCTATGCCAACAAGGTCTTCGCCGATCTCGTCGAGATCGACCAGCGCGACCTTGCCGGCAAGACCCTGGCAGAACTGGGCATCGAGGTCGGCATGGTTCCCGATGCCGCCTTTTCCGACCATGAGTGCCTGAGTTCCACCGATGTCTCTATCAGCACGCCGAGCGGGCAGCGCTGGTTCTCCTGGATCGAACTGTCGGTGCGCGACAAGGACAGCGGCGCGGTTTCGCACCGCGCCATCGCCCGCGACATCACCGCCCGCAAACGCGCCGAATCCTCGCTGATCACCGCACGCGAACGGGCCGAATATGCCAGCCAGGCCAAATCGCGCTTCCTCGCCACCGTCAGCCATGAAATCCGCACCCCGATGAACGGCATCATGGGGATGGCCAGGTTGCTCGCCGACACCAGCCTGTCGCCGGAGCAGCAAACCTATGTCGGCGCGGTCTCGACCTCGGCCAGCGCATTGCTTGCCCTGATCGAGGATCTTCTCGACTATTCCAAGATCGAAGCCGGGCGTTTCGACCCCGAGCCGCAGCCGATGTCGGTGCGCGAGATCGCCGACAACATCATCGAATTGCTGGCAGCGCGGGCTTTCGCCAAGGATATCGGGCTGGGTTGCCATGTCGAACCCGACGTGCCGCAATTGATCACCGCCGATCCGGGCAAGGTGAGGCAGGTGCTTCTCAACCTCATCGGCAACGCCATCAAGTTCACCGACAGCGGCGGCGTGCTGGTGAGCATTGCACGCGCACGCACCGAAACCAGCGACCGCATATGCTTCACCATCGCCGATACCGGTCCGGGCCTTCGTGATGCCGACCTGGAGCGCATTTTCGAGGAGTTCGAGCAGGCCGACGGCACGTCGACACGCACGCATGGCGGGGCCGGCCTCGGCCTTGCCATCTCCAGGCGCCTGGTGGCCGCCATGGGCGGCACGATCTCGGTATCCAGCCGGCTCGGCCAGGGATCCGAGTTCGTCTTCGAAATCCCTGCGATAGCGGCCACCGAAGCGCCGCAGGGCCACCAGAATGCTCTCTCGGGCAGACGCGCGGTGATCCTGTCGAAGAACGCCGTCGAGGCCGACGCCATCGCCCGCACCATCCGCGCCAATGGCGGCGCGGTCGACATCGCCACCACTGCCGCACAGGCCGCGCCTTTCGCCGCCGGCTGCGATGCGATCCTGGTCGATGCAGCGATGGAAGAAGGCGACGGAAGGCTGCTCAAGCGCCTGCGCCAAAGCGGTTTCTCCGACTGTGAGGCGATCACGCTGATCGCGCCGACCGATCGCGGCATGCTTGGCGAGTTCCGAGCCAGCGGCTACGCAACCTTCCTGGCCAGACCGGTGCGTGGCGGAACACTTCTGCGTGTGCTGTTGAGCAGCCATGCTCCGAGCCTCGGCCCGCCGCAGCCGGAAAGGCGCGGCGCGCCGACGCTGCGCGCCATCGGCAACCGCCAGCGCGGCCTGTCGGTGCTGATCGCCGAGGACAATGACATCAACGCCATGCTGGCCCGCGCCACGCTGCTGAAGGCCGGGCATCGCGTCAAGGTGGTCGGCAACGGCAAGGCCGCCGTCGAGGCTGTCACCGGCGCCGCGCACAAGGACCGCTTCGACGTGGTCTTGATGGATCTCCACATGCCGGTCATGGACGGGCTGGACGCGATTGCCGCCATCCGCCGCCATGAGGAAGAAAGTGCAGTGCGGCCGGTGCCGATCATGGTGCTGTCGGCCGACAGCCAGGAAAAGACCCGTCATGCGGTGTTGGCCCATGGCGCCAGCGGCTTTGTCACCAAGCCGCTCGACCCCGAGGCGCTGGTCAATGCCGTCGAGGGGCAGGTCGTCGCGGCCTGAGCTTTCCACCGCCATTCGGCACGGGCGATCACTTAAACGTAGCCGGTTGATCGTATTCGCCAGCCGACGAAGTATTGCCCATGACGTCGTATCACGGTACTGTCACAATCCTGTTGCACCTACACCGTATCCCCGTGCCAAGAGGGATGGCTCGAAGGAGAATCACTCGTGCATACAGTTATGCCGGAATGTGACACTCGGCCGAACGCCAGCAGCGCCTTGCTTGCCGGACGTAACGTCGATTTCGTCATAAAGGGCGCTGCGCTGGGCCGTATAGGCAATCTTGAAGTGCGGCTCGCTCGCAACGAGGCCGAGATCGCGGCCGCGCAGGAAGTGCGCTACCGGGTGTTCTACGACGAACTTGGCGCCAGGAAGGACCTGTTCCAGGCCCATGACCGCCGGGACGCCGATCGGTTCGATCCGCTCTGCGACCATCTGCTGGTTTTGGACACCACGCTTTCCGGTCCCGAACATCGCCGCATCGTCGGCACATATCGGCTGCTGCGGCAAGAAATCGCGGCCACGGCCGGTGGCTTCTATTCCGAAGGTGAATTCGAGCTGACCAAGCTCATCGCCCGCCACCCCGGCCAGCGCTTCCTTGAACTCGGCCGCTCCTGCGTGTTGCCGGAATACCGCTCGAAGCGCACCATCGAGGCGTTGTGGCAAGGCATCTGGGCTTACATCAACCATTACGAAATCGGTGTGATGACCGGCTGCGCGTCCTTTCACGGCACCGTGCCGGCGGCGCATGCCGAGGCGCTCACCTACCTAGCCCACCACTGCCGGACGAACTCGGCCTGGGACGTGCGCGCGGTGTCCGGGCGCTATTGCTCGATGGATCTGATGCCGATCGAGGCCGTCAATGCCAAGGCGGCGATCGCCGCGATGCCGCCTTTGGTCAAGGGCTATCTGCGCGTCGGTGCCCGCATCGGCGATGGTTGCGTCATCGATCGCGAATTCTCGACGGTCGATGTGTTCGTCGTGATGCCGGTCAAGGAGATCGGCGCACGCTACGTCAACTATTATGGCGGCGAAGCCCAGCGCTTCGCGGCGTGAGATTGAGTAGGCAGTAGGCAGTAGGCAGTAGTGATGACGCCACGATTAAGCTCCTGTGACTACTGATTATTCCCTATTCCCTATTCCCTATTCCCTATTCCCTATTCCCTATTCCCTATTCCCTATTCCCTATTCCCTATTCCCTATTCCCTATTCCCCATTCCCTATTCCCTCTCTTCACGGAATATCTTCCGGCCGCCTGCCGGGTCGGCTCTTGTAGGACGGAAACGACCAGCCGAATTTGAGCGCACCACCGCGCACGAGGAACGCCGCCGCAAAACCGGCGAGGTCCGAGGCGAGCGGCGGCAGTCCGGCAAGTTCGCCAAGCGTGTAAAGGCCGGCACCCGCAAGGGCCGCCGTAACGTAGATTTCGGGCCTGAGCAGCACCGATGGCTCGCCGGCGAGGAGATCACGCAGAATGCCGCCGAAAGTGGCGGTGAGCACGCCGGTGATGACGGAGACGACCGGCGAACCGGTAATCGCAAGCCCCTTGGCCGCGCCCATCACCGAAAAAGCGGCGAGCCCGACGGCGTCGAGCCAGAGCAGCCATTTCCAGCGCGATTCGACACGATGCGCGCTGAAGAAGACCAGCACCGCAACCGCGGCGCAGACCAGCACATAGCCGGAGTTGGCGACCCAGAAAACCGGCAGGTTGAGGATAACGTCGCGAAGCGTGCCACCGCCTATCCCGGTGACGCTGGCCAGGAACAGGAAGCCGATAATGTCGAGTTGCTTACGCGAAGCCGCCAGCGCCCCGGTCGCCGCGAAGACGGCGACACCGGCATAGTCAAGAAGCGCGATAGGGTTCATGAGGCCAAGGCAGTAGGGATTAGGGATTGGGCAGTATGAATAGCACGAAGCCGCGCGATGATACGACTGCCCTAGTTTCCTACTGCCTACTGCCTACTGCCTATTCCCTGCCTCACGCATCTTTCTCGGCCTGTTCGTTCACCGGCCCCGGCTCAACCGGTGCTTCAGCGGCGGCGAACTTTGGCCCGCCCTTGGCGACGCCCACCATGGCCGGGCGCAGCACGCGGTCGCCGATCGAATAGCCCGGCTGCACGACCTGGACCACGGTGTTGGCCGGGACATCCGGATTGGGCACTTCGAACATCGCCTGGTGGAAATTGGGATCGAACCTCTCGCCTTCAGGCGCGAGCTTCTTGACCCCATGCCGTTCCAGCGCCGACAGCATGGCGCGCTCGGTGAGGTCGACGCCTTCGATCAGCGCCTTGAAGCCGGCGTCACCCGATGCCTTGGCCTCGGCGGGAATCGCATCCAGCGCGCGGCGCAGATTGTCCGACACCGACAACATGTCGCGGGCGAAATTCGCGACCGCGTAGGTGCGCGCATCGTGCACATCGCGCGCCGTGCGGCGACGCAGGTTTTCCATCTCGGCCGCCACGCGCAGCGCGCGGTCCTTCAGCTCTTCATTTTCCTTCAGCAGCCGCACAAGGGCTTCATAATCACCGTCGGTGCTGCCTTCCGTGCGCTCGACTGTGGGCTCGGTCGCCTCGACTTCATCGGGCGCGCGTTCGTCTTTTGCCTGGTCGCTCATCGCCGTTTCCCGTCAATCTCGAATGATGTGGATTTTGTGCCCGATATCGATGTTTGGCGGCCAAAAATCAAGGGGTAAGCGACTATGGAAGCCGCCGGCCAAGGCCGGGCAATGACAGGCAAGACATTTCGACTTTAATTCAAATTTTACCTTAACCGCCGGCTTTGCTTGCCACACAGGCATGATGGGGGAACCATTCTCTTGCTGCAGGAGTTTCGAAGCCGAGACAGGATTTTGAGATGATGACCCGCAACATGGGCGAAAAGGCAGAGGGGCTGGCCATCGAGATCAGGCGCCAGTTCGGCGCCGAGGCGGTGACCCGCTTTCTGCGCACCTTGCCGGCCTTCCGCACCGAAGCCGACATCCCCGACCGGCTCAGAGAATTGCTCGACCGCCTCGATGGGGCGGAGCGCGGTGACATCGGCTGGCGCCGGCCGTAACGCAACAATCGATCTTGGCAGCAAACCTCCTATCGGCAATAGCCGGGGAGAGCCGAACCATCTAAGGATAGAGGGTTGGTTCAAATGGAGGACGTAATGCGCAAGGTTTCGATTACCTCATCGCTGATGGCGCTTGTCGGCCTCGGCGCCATCACCTTGGCGGCCTTTCCGGCACAAGCAGACAATCTGCAGCTGCAATTGGGCAAACATGGCCCGCGGCTGAAGCTCATGGAAGATTGCGACCCCGCCTACGACGATTGCGAAGGTCCCCGTCGCGACGATCGGCGCGACCGGCGTCAACGAGGCTGCACGGAAGACCGGGCTCTCGACAAGGCAGAGCGAATGGGCATCCGCCGCGCAAGAATTGAGTCCGTCGGCCGCCGGGAGATCACGGTCCGCGGCAGACAGGGTGGCGACCGCGTGCGCGTGACTTTTGGCACCGAGCGCGGCTGTCCTATCCTCGATCGCGAATAGCGGTCGACGTCATCAGCAGGTTGAGCTGGCGGTTGGCTGGCTCGACCGCCAAGCCACGCGACAATTACGCACAGTAATTTTGCGTGATGTTGCCTTGCGGCGGCGAAGCACCGCGCCTATGCTTCCTGATGAACATGATTTCCCCTGAGGCGGTGGCCAACAGCAAGCGCGCCTGGCTGAAGATTCTCGCCCGCTACAAGAAGCCCGACAGGCGGCGCAGCGCCGTCGAACTCGCCATCACCCTCATTCCATTCGCCATACTCTGGGGACTGTCCTCGGCGGCTTATGCCTATGGCCATTGGTGGGGACTGGTCCTCATCCTTCCCGCGGCCGGGTTTCTGGTGCGCATCTTCATGATCCAGCACGACTGCGGCCACGGCTCCTTCTTCGCCAATCGCTACGCCGACGACTGGATTGGCCGCGCGCTCGGCATCCTGACGCTGACGCCCTACGATTGCTGGCGGCGTGCCCACGCGACGCACCACGCCAGCGCCGGCAATCTTGACGAACGCGGCATGGGCGACATCCGGACGCTGACCGTTGCAGAATACCGGCAGATGTCGTGGCGAGGCCGCCTCGCCTACCGTCTCTATCGCCACCCGCTGGTGATGTTCGGGCTCGGTCCGATCTGGCTGTTCATCTTCGAGCAAAGGCTCCCCGTCGGCATGATGCGCGGCGGCCTGACCCCTTGGGTGTCGTCGATGACCACCAATCTTGGCATCGCGGTCGCAGCAGCCATCCTCATCTGGTTCGTCGGCCCGGGCGCTTTCCTGGTGGTCCACCTGCCGATCGTCATCCTCGCCGGTTCGGCCGGCATCTGGCTGTTCTACGTCCAGCACCAGTTCGAGGAAACGGAATGGGCGAAGGATGCCGACTGGGAATTCCAGCACGCTGCCCTGCACGGATCGTCCTATTACGATCTACCGCCGGTGCTGAACTGGCTCACCGGGAACATCGGTGTCCATCACGTCCATCATCTCTCCGCCAAGGTGCCGTGCTACCGGTTGCAGGAAGTGCTGCGGGATTATCCCGAGTTGCGCGACATCGGCCGTGTCACGCTGCTCGAAAGTTTGCGCTGCGTCAAACTGGCATTGTGGGACGAAAACCGCCGCAAGCTGGTGTCGTTCCGCGAGGCACGGGCGGCGGCTTAAGCAATTCCAGGAGAAGTTTGAACGGTTTCCCAGGGAAAGCGCGTAACGTTTTCCCTGGGCAATTGCGTCATAACAAAAGGACCGCCGCGCTATGGTGCCGCGGCCTGGAGCTCCGATCAGGCAGCCCTGATCATGTCGGCGGCCTTTTCGGCGATCATGATGGTTGGGGCATTGGTGTTGCCACCAATCAGTGTCGGCATCACCGAGGCGTCCACGACACGCAAGGCTTCAAGCCCGCGCACCTTGAGTTGCGGATCGACCACCGCCATCTCGTCGACCCCCATCCGACAGGAGCCGACCGGGTGATAGACCGTGTCGGCGCGGGTACGGATATGGGTCATCAGATCGGCATCGCTCGGCTCGCCGGCGATGTGCATTTCCTTGTGCCGGTAGCGCGTCAGCGCCGGCGAAGCCAGCACCTGCCGGGTGATCCTCACGCCTTTCAGCAGCAGTTCCGCATCGCGCTGGTCGCCGAGAAAGCGCGGATCGATGCGTGGCGCGGCAAGTGGATCGGCGCTGGCCAGCCCAACCTCGCCACGCGAGTGCGGTCGCAATATGCAGACATGACAGGAAAAGCCGAAGCCGTAGTGCAGCGTGCGCGCATGGTTTTCGACGAGCCCGATGACGAATTGCAGCTGCAGGTCAGGGCGCTCAAGCGCCGGGTCGGATTTGACGAAAGCGCCGCTCTCGGCCGACGGCGAGGCGATCAGCCCGGTTCCATCCCGCCGCCACTGCGCGATGTGCCTGAGGAAACCCCACGCGCCGCGCGGGCTCATACCGAGCATATCGGTGTCCTTCGATCTCCAGCCGACGATAAAATCGAGGTGGTCCTGCAGGTTCTTGCCGACGCCCGGCAATTCGTGGACGACGGGAACGCCATGCACGGCAAGTTCGGCCGCCGGCCCGATACCCGACAGCAACAGAAGCTGCGGCGAACCGAAGGCACCACCGCAGAGGATCACCTCGCGCGACGCCTGTGCCACTGCCTCGCCTTTGCGCGTCCGGTAGCGGATGCCGGTGGCGCGCTTGCCGGCAAGGACAATGCCTGTGGCGTGCGCCCGCGTGATCACGGTCAGATTGGTCCGCTGCATCACCGGATGGAGATAGGCGGCGGCAGTCGAACAGCGCTCGCCATTACGGGCGCCACCGGCAAACTGGGTCACTTGGAAATAGCCGGCGCCCTCTTGTTCCGGTCCGTTGAAATCGTCCGAGGCGCGAATCTGGTTTTCGGCACAAGCCTCTATGAAGGCTTTGGCGATCGGCCTCGGCGAGCGCTGGTTCGACACTTTCAGCGGGCCGTCCCCGCCATGCAAGGCATCAGTGCCGCGCTCATTGCCCTCGGCGCGCCGGAAATAGGGCAGAACCTCATCCCACGACCAGCCCTCGCAGCCCAGATTTGCCCATTCGTCATAGTCGCTGCGATGGCCCCTGACATAGAGCATTGCATTGATGGCGCTGGAGCCGCCCAGCGCCTTGCCGCGCGGCTGGTAGCCCTTGCGGCCGCCAAGACCTTGCTGCGGCACGGTTTCGAAGGCCCAGTTGTTGATCCTGGGCCGGCCGGAAAGCATGCCGATAATGCCAGCCGGAGCGCGGATCAGCATATCCCTGCCCTCGCCGCCAGCTTCGATCAGGCAGACCGTTTTCGATGGATCTTCCGAAAGCCGCGCGGCAAGCGCACAGCCGGCGGACCCACCGCCGGCTATGACATAGTCGTAACGCATGAAGACCCCTCCCCGATCGTCCACGGATTTTCCATCCGGATGATCAAGAGAAGGCCTGAACACGACTGATGTAAAGACGCGCGGAATTACCGCTACGTCAGCTGCTGCGAACGCGCCGCCAGGAGTATTTCGGGCCTTTTGGTTCCGGCACCGCGGCTGGCTGGTAGTAGAGCCCCAATCCGCCGGTGCGGCCCTCCTCCAGGCGCTTCAACAGCACGGGGTTCGATATCTCGAACTCGTCGAAGCCCAGCCGCAGCATATGCGGAAGTTGGTCGACCAGCACCTGGCCGGTGGCGCGAACGGCACCTTCGAAATGGTAGCGGCCGCGCAGCAGTTCTCCCTTGGAGAAGGAGCGGCCGTCGCTGAAGGCCGGAAAGGCCAATGCTACCAGCGACAGCTGGTCGAGCAGGTCGGCGATCTTCTCGAGCTGATCACCCGGCTGCAGCAGGACGCCGAGCCGTTCCTTGGCCGAGCGGCGCACCTCCGGATCCAGATCGAGGAAGACTTGCAACGGCAGGATGAAGCGGCCGTTGCCGGACAGCGCATCGGCGCTTTCGGCATGCGTCCACTCATCGTCGTGAAAACCCGCAGGGGTCCAGAGTCGGGTCTCCGGTGTCGTCGGTTCAGTCATCAAAAAGTTCCTAAATAGTCAAACGAACCAAGGATGTGTTGAGATTCAGGTCAGGCTGCGCCGAAAATGGCGGCTTCCGAGAACCGGAGCGGAGCGTACTTGAAGTACGTGAGCACCGGAAGCGCAGGAAGCTGCCGTTTGCAGGCCAGCCTCACCTGAATATCAGCATATCCTAAAGGGATGCGTCGGTCAGCGACTTCTCCAGCCCCGACAGGTGAATGCCGCACTCGGTCTTGGCGTGACCGGCCCAGCGGCCGCTGCGCGCGTCCTCGCCCGGCTGCACCGGCTGCGTGCACGGGAAGCAGCCGATCGACAGATAGCCATAGGCGACCAGCGGATTTTCGCGCAGCGCATGCGCGCGCATGTAGTCCGCCTGGTCCGATGTCGTCCAATGCGCCAGCGGATTGATGCGGATGCGCGGACCGACCGCCTCGAACACCGGCAGCGCCGCCCGCGTCGCGGCCTGAAAACGCTTGCGGCCGGTGAGCCAGGCACGAAATGGCGCGACACCGCGCGCCAGCGGCTCCACCTTGCGCACGTCGCAGCAGGCGTCGGTGTTGCTCTGATGCAGATTGCCCGTCGGATCGATCCGTTCGAGTGCTGCTTCCTCGGGTTTGATCACCCTTATATTGGTCAGCCCGAAATCGGCGGCGAGCGCGTCGCGATAGCCGAGCGTCTCCTCGAAATGCTTGCCGGTGTCGAGGAAAATGACCGGCAGCGTCCGGTCGATCTTGGCGATCATGTGCAGCAGCACAGCCGAATCCGCGCCGAACGACGACACCGCCGCGATCTCGTCGAGGAACAGTTCGCGGGCCGAGCGTTCGATGATCTCGATCGGCTTCAGATGACCATAGAGCGCATCGAGCCCCGCCGCTTTGGCGGCGATACCGTCATCGACGTCTCCAATACGGTCAAGCGGCCTTGGCTTCGCCAGCATAGAGCGCCTCCTTGAACGGCGCGGGACCGACTCGGCGGTAGGCGTCGATGAATTTCTCTTGTGGGTCGAGCCGGAGGCCGAGATAGGTCTCGACGATCTGCTCGATGGCGTCGGTGATCTCTTCCGACGAGAAGCCGCGGCCGATGATCTCGCCGACCGAGGTGTTTTCGTCGGCCGAGCCGCCCAGCGTCACCTGATAGAGCTCAGAGCCCTTCTTCTCGACCCCGAGGATGCCGATATGGCCGACATGGTGATGACCGCAGGCGTTGATGCAGCCGGAGATCTTCAGCTTCAGTTCGCCGATCTCGCGCTGCCGCTCAAGCGAAGCGAAGCGGCGCGAGATTTCCTGCGCGATCGGGATCGAGCGCGCCGTGGCCAGCGCACAGT
This sequence comes from Mesorhizobium sp. M0088, assembly GCF_040322895.1. Lineage (NCBI taxonomy): Bacteria > Pseudomonadati > Pseudomonadota > Alphaproteobacteria > Hyphomicrobiales > Phyllobacteriaceae > Mesorhizobium > Mesorhizobium sp. M0088. The sequence continues at coordinate 86,323 of NZ_JAMYUI010000005.1, read as the reverse complement.
AGTCGAGGCCCGGGCAAGCGATGATGTCCGATATCAGGTTGGAATTGGCCGTCGCCAGGCCGATGCCGACCAGCGCATCATAGACCGCCTTGAGGTCGGCGCGGGCCACATGCGGCAGGATCAGGTTCTGCTCATGGCTGACGCGCAGCTCGTCAAAGCCATATTTCTCGGCGATGTCGGCGATTGCTTCCATCTGGCTGTCCGAGGCGTCGCCGGGCACCTCGCCGATGCCCTTCAGCGAGATCGTCACCGCCGCATAGTCGGGATGGCGGTGCGTCACGACATTCTGGTCGAGCCACTCCGAGAACCCTTTGGAATCGAGCCGCGCCAGCTTGACCGCTTGGTCGCCTTCCGGCCGTCCGGCGAGCACCGGTGGCGCGAAATAGGCCTCGATGGCGCGGATGTCGGCTTCCGGCAGCTTCAGCTCGGCGTCCTTCAACTCCTGCCACTCGGCCTCGACCTGGCGGGTGATCTCCTCGACGCCGGTCTCATGGACGAGGATCTTGATGCGCGCCTTGTACTTGTTGTCGCGGCGGCCATAGAGGTTGTAAACGCGCAGGATCGCCGTGCAGTAGGACAGGAGGTCGGCTTCCGGCAGGAAGTCGCGGATCTTGCGGGCAACCATCGGCGTGCGGCCCTGGCCGCCGCCGATATAGACGGCGAAACCGAGTTCGCCGGCGGCGTTCTTCTTCAGGTGCAGGCCGATGTCGTGGGTCTGAATGGCGGCGCGGTCGCGCTCGGCACCCGTCACCGCGATCTTGAACTTGCGCGGCAGGAACGAGAACTCCGGATGCACCGACGACCACTGCCGCAGGATTTCCGCGTAGGGACGCGGATCGGCGACTTCGTCGGCGGCAGCGCCGGCGAAGTGGTCGGCGGTGACATTGCGAATGCAATTGCCGCTGGTCTGGATGGCATGCATCTCGACACTTGCGAGATCCGCCAGGATCGCCGGAATATCAGACAGCGCCGGCCAGTTGAACTGGATGTTCTGGCGGGTGGTGAAATGGCCATAGCCTTTGTCGTATTTGCGGGCGATGTGACCAAGCATGCGCAACTGCTTGCCGTTCAGCGTGCCGTAAGGCACCGCGATGCGCAGCATGTAGGCATGCAGTTGAAGATAGACGCCATTCATCAGCCTCAAGGGCCGGAACTGGTCCTCGGTGATCTCGCCGGCAAGACGACGCTGCACCTGGTCGCTGAACTCGGCGACGCGGGCCTGGACAAAATCGTGGTCGAACTCATCGTAACGGTACATGCTTGGTCTTTCAGGGCGCGTCCGCCCATGCCTGGTGTCTTGGTTATGCTGCCCGCGCAGCCTGCTTGCCGAGATCGTTGCGAATGGTCGGGCCGGCAGCGCGGATCTTCTCCCGCAGCCGCACCGGTTGGACGACACCGTTGACGACTTCAGCGTCGATCAAATTGACGTCGACCACTTCGTTGGCGGCATAGGCCTTGGCGCCGATCGCCTCGAGCCTGTTCTCGGCTGCCTTGTCATCGGCGAGGTCGGCATGGTCCACCGTCTCCGCCCAGCCGCCATCGGCGTACCAGACAGCAATGCCGTCGGTGAGGCGGTTGGCGGTCAGTATCTTCATGGCTGAACTCCTTCGGCGATCGAACTGGACGCACCTTCATGCCTGTGTGCCGCCAGCGGCTCGGATCGCTCAAAATTGGCGCCGGCGACCGCATCGCCGATGATGGTCATGACCGGGCCGGAAAGATCGGCGCGCGCTTCCAGCGACGGCAGGTCGGCAAGCGTGCCGTGGAAGCGACGCCGGTTGGCGAGGCTGGCATTCTCGACCACGGCCACCGCAGTGTCCGGCGACAGACCGGCCTCGATCAGCCGTCCGGCAACCTCGGCGGCCACCGAGCGGCCCATATAAACGGCAACGGTGGCGCCGGAAATGGCGAGCTTGGCCCAGTCGGGCAGCGAATTGCCCTTGAGGTCGTGGCCGGTGGTGAACACCATCGACGAGGAGACACCGCGCAAGGTCAGCGGCAGTTCGAAATCGGCGGCGGCAGCAAAGGCCGCGGTGACACCCGGAACCACCTCATAACCGATTCCGGCATCACGAAGTGCCGCCATCTCTTCGCCGGCCCGGCCGAACACCAGCGGATCGCCTGACTTCAGCCGCACGACACGCTTGCCTTCACGACCAAGCTCGACCAGCAGCGCATTGATCTCAGCCTGGCTCTTGGTGTGGCAGCCCTTACGTTTTCCGACCGGCAGGCGCTCGGCATCGCGGCGCCCCATGGCAACGACCGCCTCGGGCACCAGCGCGTCATGGACGATGACATCGGCTTCCATCAGCAGACGATGGGCCCGCAAGGTCAAAAGATCCTCGGCGCCCGGACCGGCGCCAACCAGCGCGATGTGACCGCAAGCGGGCGTGTCCGACAGCAGAAGATCGACGGCAGCTTCATGCGCCTGCGAAAGCTGGCCGGCTTCGGCCGCGCGCGCAGGAGCGCCAGAGAAGAAATCATTCCAGAAGCGGCGGCGGGCATTGCCTTTCGGCAGCAGCTTCTCGGCAGCCCCGCGAAACGACGCCGCAAGAATTGCCAGCGGCCCGAGCGACGGCGACAGCATGCGGTCGATGCGGCCGCGCAACATCTGGGCAAGCACCGGGCCTGCACCTTCGGTGCCGATGGCGATGGCGACCGGCGCGCGGTTGACCAGCGCCGGGGTGAAGAAATCGCAAAGCTCAGGCCGATCGACGGCATTGACCGGAATGCTTAGGCGGCGCGCATCCGCAGCCACCCGACGGTCGAGTTCCTCGTCGCCGCTGGCGGCAAACACCATGATCGCGCCTTCGAGCTGCGATGCGTCGTAAGCGGCGGCAAAATGGCTCGCGCCGGCCTGGACGATGAAGGCGAGCAGATCGGGCTCGGCGTGTTCCGCGATGATCCGCAGGACCGCGCTCGACTGTCCGATCAGCCGCGCCTTGGCGAGTGCCTCTTCGCCGCCGCCGACGATGGCCACGGCTTCGCCCTCGACCCGCATGAACACGGGGAAGGCGCTGAGCTTGGGAGCAGTGTGCGACATGGACGCGAGCGGAATCCTGAATGAGCTTGCAGTTCTACGCGCGGGCGCGAGAAACCAGAAGGAACGCACTCGCGCATCCCTTGTCGGGATGCAATTGCTTTTCTGAAAGCATCCCGGCCAAGAGAAAAATATTTCTCGTTTGCAGATGGAGCGGATTCAAGCTGCTGTCGCAGGCCTTGTTTTCCGGGTCTTTTAGCGCCTAGGGAGAAAAGCCGCAAAACTGTTTTTTCTAAATTCTACCAAATTAGTAGATTAAAGCCGCGAACTCTGGATAGCCGGAATGTCCAACGCCGACGCGGCGGCCGACTGGAACATTAGTGGCTCGGGGCGCGTTCTCAAAAGGCCTGTCATATCGGATCGAAACCCCGGCTGCGGAACGCCCCGAAAGGCCACCACGCGGCTGAAAAGGAGCCTGTCATCATGAACACAATCATACTCAAGCACGGTATCTGGGTCATGGTGGCCGATGGCGAGAAGGCGCTTTTCCTCAGGAACGCCGGCGACAACAAATATCCGAATCTCGAGGTGGTGCAGGAAATACAGCAGGACAACCCGCCCACCCGCGAGCAAGGCAGCGACAGCCCGGGCCGGTACAATGATGGTCCCTCCGTACACCGCAGCGCAGTCGAGGATACGGACTGGCACCGCATCGGCAAGGAGCGTTTCGCCGATGAAATCGCCGCCCGGCTCTACAAGCTCGCGCATGACGGCGAATTCAACGAGATCGTGCTCGTCGCACCGCCAGTGGTGCTTGGGACAATGCGCAAAAAGCTGCACAAGGAGGTCGAGGACAAGGTGACCGCCGAAATTCCCAAGACTTTGACCAACCATGCCATACCGGAAATCGAGGCCCTGCTGCGGGCAGGCTGATCATTGTCGATCGGCCCTGACGGATCGAGACGAATAGCACCGCACAAATTCCGATCCGGCCGGCAGCTTCTCAGCTGCCGGTCAAATTTTTGCGGCAGCGCAGTCGATTTCACGGCTTTGCGGGTTGCATCGCCGACATACCATCCACCATATTGCAAAACAGGCGGCGGCTCTTGGGCGGCGCTCATCCAACATCGCTGTTTTTGAAAGGCGCTCCATAGACAATGCCGCATGACACGCCCCTTATCGCCACCATCGTCGCCGGTCTGGGGCTGGCTTTCGTCTTCGGGGCTCTCGCCAACCGCTTCCGTATCCCGCCGCTGGTCGGTTATCTCGTAGCCGGCGTGCTGGTCGGGCCGAACACCCCTGGCTTCGTCGCCGATGCCGGCCTTGCCAACGAACTGGCCGAAATCGGGGTCATCCTCCTGATGTTCGGCGTCGGGTTGCACTTCTCGTTGAAGGATCTTCTGTCGGTGCGCGCCATAGCCGTGCCGGGCGCCGTCGTCCAGATCGGCTTTGCCACCGCACTCGGTGCCGGGTTGTCGTGGATGCTCGGCTGGTCGATGGGCGCGGGACTGGTGTTCGGCCTGGCACTATCGGTCGCCTCGACGGTCGTGCTGCTGCGCGCTCTGCAAGAGCGGCGGATGATCCAGACCGAGCGCGGCCGCATCGCTGTCGGCTGGCTGATCGTCGAGGATCTGGCCATGGTGCTGGCGCTGGTGCTGCTGCCGGCGCTGGCCGGCGTGCTCGGCGGCCAGGAGCAGACCGACGCCCATGCAAGCGGGCTGCTGTCGCTGCCGGCCAGCTACGGCATCTGGGGCGTCGTCGGCATCACGCTGGCCAAGGTCGCCGCCTTCGTCGTCGTCATGCTGGTGGTCGGCCGCCGGGTCATCCCCTGGATCCTGCACTATGTCGCCCACACTGGCTCGCGCGAGCTCTTCCGGCTGGCGGTGCTTGCCATAGCGCTCGGCGTCGCCTTTGGCGCGGCCAAACTGTTTGGGGTCTCACTGGCGCTGGGCGCATTCTTCGCCGGCATGATCATGAGCGAATCCGAACTCAGTCACCGTGCCGCCGAAGAATCCTTGCCGCTGCGCGATGCCTTTTCCGTGTTGTTCTTCGTCTCGGTCGGCATGCTGTTCGACCCGTTCAGCCTGATCAGCAATGGCTGGCCGATCCTGGCGACGCTGGCCATCATCGTCATCGGCAAATCGCTGGCGGCGTTCGTCATCGTCGTTGCCTTCGGCTATCCCCTGGCCACCGCATTGATGATTTCGGCAAGCCTTGCCCAGATCGGCGAATTCTCCTTCATCCTGGCCGAGCTCGGCGTCGGGCTGAAACTGTTGCCCGAACAAGGTCGCGACCTCATTCTGGCCGGCGCCATCCTGTCGATCGTCCTCAACCCGCTGATGTTCCTGGCCATCGACTGGATGAAGCCGTGGCTGGAACGGCGCGCCGCCAGGACGGCACCGCCGGTCGAAGCAAAACCGGTTGGTCCGGCGACGGAGCCGGGCCAGGTGGCCTCTGTCGCGGCAACGGCGAAAAGGGAGGACGGGCCGCCGCCCAAGACGGCACTCACAGGCCATGTCATCCTGATCGGCTACGGCCGTGTCGGTGGCCTGGTCGGCTCGGCGCTGAAAGACGCGGCACTGCCCTTCCTGGTCATCGAGGACGCCGACAAGACGCTGGCGAGGCTGAAAGCGGACAGCATCGAGACCGTCGCCGGCAATGCGGCCAATGCCGAAGTGTTCGCCGCCGCCAATCCCGAAGGCGCCAGCCGGCTGATCCTTGCCATCCCCAATGCCTTCGAAGCCGGTCAGATCGTTCTCCGAGCCCGCGCCGCCAACCCTGGCATCAACGTCATCGCCCGTGCCCATTCCGATGCCGAGGTCGAACATCTCAAGGGTTTGGGCGCCGATACGGTGATCATGGGTGAACGCGAGATTGCGCGCGGGATTGTGGAAGAAGTTCTCGGTTCCAAACCGGAGTTGAGGCGCGAAACCGCCGAGCCATCGGTGGCCTGAGTCCCAAGCCCAAGCTGCACTCTCGCGCGCTGGCAACGCGATCGGCTCGACCCAGCCTTCAAGTGAGCATTACGCCACGAATGCAGAGCCGCCATTTTGCGCGATACCACTGAGGTATTTGGCCGGCGGCTTCCCAAGCGCCTTCTTGAACATGGTGATGAAGGCCGTGACCGAACCATAGCCGAGATCGCCCGAGACTTGCTGGACACTCTTGCCGGAAGCCAGTTCCCGAATTGCAACAATCAAGTGCAATTGCTGGCGCCAGCGCCCGAAACTCAGCCCTGTCTCCTTTGTCACAAGGCGGGCGAGGCTGCTCTCGCTGAGCGCCATGCGCTTGGCCCAGTCCGCCAGCGTGCTGCGGTCGGCAGGGTCTTGCGCCAACGCCTCGGCGATCCTGTTCAAGCGCGGCTCGGATGAGATCGGCAGGTGCAATTGCTGGACAGGCATGCGTGGCAATTCGGTGAGCAGCATTTTGGTCAAGAGTTCGCCCCTCGCCTCGTCGTCCTGCAGCCGATCGGAAAGCTCGATGATCAATTCGCGCAGCAGTGGCGAGATCGAAAGCGTGCAGCACCGCTCCGGCAGGTCGGCCGCTCCCGGCTCTATGTAGACGAAAAAAATCCGGGCGTTGGCGGTTGCGACATTGCTGTGCTCCATGCCGCCGGGGATCCACACCCCGCAATGCGGCGGCACCATCCATAGACCGCTTGGAACGCGGCATGTGATGCCGCCGCCGAGCGCGAAGACGAGCTGGCCTTTGCGGTGCCGGTGGGCGGGGACTTCCGCTCGGGTGTCGGGGATGTCGACGCGCACGGCAATCGCCAACGCGGAAGGGTCATCCACATCGAGATCAAGCCAGGGGTAGCTGAGGGGCCGTCTCATGATTGACTGCTATTAGCGATGAAACGCCATGATAGCTAAATTCTTTAACCGCGGAAGTCGATAGGCTCCGGTTCGCGCAGGGTTGATCTCGTGACGCTGCGCGCCATCGCCGGTATGGCTCGCTACCTACGTGGGTACTCAGCTTGCCGTGCTTTCCAACGCAAGCTGGCAACGACAAGCCAGCAACAAGGTACGCCATGCTCGCCCTGGTCATCTTTCCCGAAAGCGCGACCGGGTTGAGGCTCGCCGACGTCGCCGAGCCTCAACCGGCCTCGAATGAAGCGCTTGTCTCGGTCCACGCGACTTCGTTGAATCGCGGCGAACTGCGCCTGCTTGCCATACGCCCCAAGGGCTGGATACCCGGCCAGGACATTGCGGGGATTGTCGAACGAAGAGCAGCCGATGGTTCCGGGCCAACCGTCGGCGCCCGGGTTGTCGCGTTGGTCGACGAGGCTGGTTGGACCGAACGCATCGCAGTCCCAACCGACCGTCTCGCCGCCCTGCCGGATGACGTCAGCTTCGTTTCCGCAGCCACGCTTCCTGTCGCCGGTACGACGGCGCTGAGGACTCTACGCCATGGCGGGGACCTCGCCGGCCAGCAGGTCTTGATCACCGGCGCAAGCGGTGCGGTCGGTCGTTTCCAGATCCAGCTCGCCCGCCATCAGGGCGGATTCGTGACCGCTGTCGCCGCCGCCCGGCACGCTGAGGATCTCCGCGGCCTCGGAGCCAGGCAGGTTGTCGAAGCGATAGACCTGGCCGAGGGGCCGTTCTCGCTGATTACCGAGTCGGTTGGCGGCCAAAGCCTCGCATGCGCGATCGAACGCGTCGCCCCTGGCGGGACCATCGTCATGTTCGGTTCGAGCAGCGGCGAACTAACGCCCGTCGGATTTCGCCAGTTCGTTCCGGATCATGAAGGAGCGAGGCTTCAGACCTTCGCCTACTACACGTCCGGTCCAGGCATTGGCGAGGACATCGCCTCGCTGCTCGCTCTGGTCGCAGCCGGCCGGCTCGAAACACGCGTGGCCTTGACCGTGCCATGGACAGACATCGCCCAAGCGCTGGACGCACTGCGACAGCGCAGCTTCAGCGGCAAGGCCGTTCTCACCATAACAGGATGAGCATCCTGTTTTGTCACACGTGCTGGCCGCCATTGATGTGAATTTCCGAGCCCGTCACATAGGACGCCTGCTGCGAACACAGGAAGAAGATGATGTCGGCGACTTCGGCCGTGGTGCCAAGGCGCCTGAGAGGGATGGTCTCGACGATCTTGTCAGTGCCCGGCGACAGGATCGCGGTGTCGATCTCGCCGGGCGCAATGGCATTGACGCGGATGCCGTGCGGGCCGAAATCATGTGCCATCTCGCGCGTCAGCGAGCCGAGTGCCGCCTTCGATGTGGCGTAGGCCGTGCCGGCGAAGGGATGCACGCGGGTTCCGGCGATCGAGGTTACGTTGACGATCGAGCCCTTGGCCGCCGCCAGCTCCTTGAACAGGCCGCGCGCCAGCATGATCGGCGCGAAGAAATTGACCTGGAACACGTCGCGCCAGACATGCATCGGCGTGTCGATCGAATCCATGCGGCTGTTGCCGTCCTTGAGCTTCGGCGAAATGCCGGCATTGTTGACCAGCGCATGCAACTGGCCGCCATGCGCTTCCAGCCGGTGGCGGATTTCGGAGACGGCGATGCCGACATCCTCCTGATCGGCGAGATCGACCTTGATGTGGTCTTCCGGCCCGGCCGGCCACGGGCAATCCTCGGCGAAAGCCTGCCTGGAGCAGGTGATGACGCGCCAGCCCTCGCGCGAAAAACGCTTGACGGTGGCGTGGCCAATGCCGCGGCTGGCGCCGGTCAGCACGATGGTCTTTCGGGTGTCGAGCTCAGTCATTTCAAGGTCTCCGACCGGCAGATGTAGCCGAACGCCGCCGAGGTGGCGAGAGGCCGAAATGTCACCATTCGCCTCGATGAGGGAACTGGCGGGCCCGCTCGCCGTTGGTCCGTGAATGCGGAAAGGGCGCGGGGTTCTGAATCAATCAATCGGGACAGAGCCATGACACAGACAGCACCCCTCGACATAGCCACCGCCTTCACCAAGGCGTGGACAAGCCACGACCTCGAAAAGGCAGCATCCTTGGTCGCCGACGACGTCGTCTTTGATGGGCCGATGCAGCAATCGACCGGCAAGAAACCCTATCTCGAGGGCCTGACCAAACTATCACAGGATGTGACCGGTGTGCGCATGATCGCGGCCTTCGGAGACGATCACCAGGCGCTGCTGATGTATGACTTGATGACAAAGTCGTCCGGCGCGCTTTCCTGCGCCAAGCACCTCACCATCAGCGATGGCAAGATTCACAGCGACAAACTGACCTTTGACAGCAAGAAGTTGGGCAGCGCCAAGCCACGGAATTAGCGGATCGGATCAGCCGCCAAGGAGGTCGAGGATCGAGGTCTGCCGCTTTTTGCGCGGACCGCCGACGTCACCTGGCGGCACCGGATGTTTGATCGACGCGGTGGCGCCGTCATCCTCCGGCATGGAGGGGCCGTCGGCATCGACGGTTTGGGCGGGACGGGCCGCGCGGACCGGCGCTTGGGCAACCGGCGCCGCTGGCCGCGCCGGTGCCTGCTGACCGACCGACGTCGACGGAACCGGCGCCGTGTTGTTCGCCGAGGGTATCTCGTCGGGGACGATTGTGTCGGCCGGCGTCGATTTCCAGGTACCGGGCAGCGGCCGCACCGGCACACCTTCGTGGGCCGCAACCATGAACTCGTGCCAGGCCTGCGCCGGCAGTGCGCCGCCGGTGACCTTCTTCATCGCGCTGCCATCATCATTGCCGAACCACACACCGGTGGTGAGGTTGGCGGTGTAGCCGACGAACCAGGCGTCGCGCGAATTCTGACTGGTGCCGGTCTTGCCGGCCGATGGCCAGGCGAAAGCCGCTTTCCGGGCAGTGCCGATCTCAACCGTGCCCGTCATCATCGAGTTCATCATGCCGACGATCTCAGGCTTGACGACGCGCGGCGCGCTGCCGCCGCCGCTGTCGTAAAGCACTTTGCCCTCGGTGGTCGTCACGCGCCGGATGAAATGGATGTCCGGCTTATAGCCGCCATTGGCAAAGGGGACATAGGCCGAGGTCAGCTCCAGCGGCGTCACTTCCGAAGTGCCGAGCGCGATCGAGGTGTTGGCTATCAGGTCGGACTGGATGCCCATGCGGTGCGCCGCCTCGACAACCGCGTTCGGCCCGACCTCCATGGTCAGTTGCGCCGCCACCGAGTTCAGCGACTTGGCCAGCGCGGTGGCCAGCGTCACCTTGCCGAAATACTTGCCGCCGTAATTGTCGGGTGTCCAATTGCCGATCTTGATCGGCGCATCGTTGCGGATGCTGTCGGGCGTGCGACCGGCTTCGAGCGCGGCCATATAGACGAACGGCTTGAACGCCGAGCCCGGCTGGCGACGTGCCTCCGAAGCACGGTCGAACTGGCTCGTCGAATAGTCGTAGCCGCCAACCATGGCACGCACCGCACCGGAATCGTCGATCGACACCAGCGCGCCCTGTGTGACGTTGAGCTTCTTGCCGCTCTCGTCGATCAGTCTGCGGATCGACTGTTCGGCGAGCTTTTGCAGGTTGAGGTCGACGGTGCTGTCGATGACGATGTCGCCGCGCACATCGCCGATCAGGTCGGGCAATTCCTCCATGATGGTGTCAGCGACATAATTCTCCGAGCCGGTCCAGTAGGACGGCGCGCGCGTTGCCGGCGCGCTCATCGCCGAGGTCATTTCCTTGGCGCTGATCTTTCCCTCGTCACGCATGGCGGCAAGCACCAGTTGCGAGCGTTCCTCGGCGGCCTTCGGATCGCGTGCCGGGGACAGCCGCGACGGCGCCTTCAACAGGCCGGCAAGCAATGCGGCTTCCGACAGGGTGACGTCGCGCGCGCTCTTGCCGAAATAGCGGCGCGAGGCGGCCTCGACGCCATAGGCGCCGGAACCGAAATACACCCGATTCAGGTACATTTCGAGGATCTGGTCCTTGGTGTGCTTGTGCTCCAGCCACAGCGCCAGCAGCACTTCCTGCACCTTGCGTTCCAGCGTGCGGTCGGGTGTCAGGAACAGGTTCTTCGCCAATTGCTGGGTCAGCGTCGAACCGCCCTGCGAGAAACGCCCGCCCAGCACGTTGGTGACCATGGCGCGCGACAGACCGATCGGGTCGATGCCGAAATGCGAGTAGAAGCGCCGGTCCTCGATGGCGATGACGGCTTCCGGTATATAGGGCGACATCTCATGCAGGCCGACGGCCTCGCCGCCGCTCATGCCGCGATTGGCGAGCAATTGGCCATCTGCCGAGACGATCTTGATGTTGGGGGCGCGGTCGGGAATCGACCAGGTCGTCGCCGCCGGCATCTTGGCGCCATAGTAGACGACGATGCCGGCCACCGCGATGCCGCCCCAGATGGCGAACACGAAGCACCAGTAGAACAGCCGGCCGAGCACGCCGAACAGGCCGCGCCGGCTTCTGCCGCGCTTGGCCCGCGACGATTTCCCTTTGGCCGGCTTGCGTTTTGCGGAGGCTTTGCGATTGCTCGGCACGACGCGATCCTCCTCGTTCACCGAAAGACCCGCCGAGGACCGCGCCTGCGGCGGCCCCTCGAAACTGGGTTCGATGCGACTGTCTCTGCGGTTCGCCATGCGCTGTGCTTGATATCCCCGATGCCTATGGCGTTCGGGTTGAAGAGTAGATGCGGCGGTTTAAAGGCGGGTTAAGTCGTGTTCGAATGCCGGCCCTGGCGTTGGTCAACGATGTCGATGCGAAAAAGCCGCTACGCCTTGATATCTCGCTAGAGACCCGCCGCCTTCGCCAGATAGGGCGCCAGCGCCAGCGCATAGGTGGCCGTCATATGGTGATGGTCGCGCCAGGCGATGATGTTGCCGACCACGGCCGAACAGCTGTCCTTGCCACATAAGGCATCGTTCATGTCAACGACACGGACCCCTGGCAATGCCCCCGCGGCGAGGGCGAAGACATCGCTCGTCTCCACCTCCTGTCGCGCGTTGACGCATTTGTCGGGATCGACGGCCAGGCAATCACCGGGATCGAACTTGACGAAAGGCGTGTTCCGAATGGCGATAATACGCACGCCCGTTCTGTTCAAGTCGCTCCAGATGCTGCGCAAACCGTCGATCATTGCCGGCTCCGGTGTGTCGGAATAGCGAGACTGGCTGGTGAACATCAGGTCTGGCCGCAATTTCCTGATCTCGGCGAGAACGTTGTCGCGCCATGTTGCGCAGGCCTCATACGGCTTACCGTCATCCGTCACCGCGGCAAGGGTGAAAGGGCATGCAGCCTTGGTGAAGGTGACCAGTTTCCACTTGCGGTCCCTGGCAATCTTGTCGATGGCCGGGATCCATTGTGCTGCGTGTGAATCGCCTGCGACGACAATGGTTCTGGTTCCCTGGGGATCGCCGAGCTGGCAGCCCACAGCTTGCGTGCTGTCCTGCTCCTGATGGCATTTCAGTCGATAGACGATCGGTACGTCACGCCTGAGTTTGCCGAGGGATGGCAGCAGTTCCACGTCGCGCGGAACCGAAGCGTTGGCAAGCAGCGCTGCCGGCCCTGGATAATTCGGTACCCCGATCAGGCTGATATCGACGTCTTGCCTGTCGAGCGCATAGCCGAGCCCACCCGACACCATCACGCAGACGGCAACGGCGGCAGTGGCATAGGCCAGAGGTTTCCGTTCCGTATCCGACTGCGGCTGCCGGTAGCGCTGTTCGACATATCGGTAGGAAAGATCCGAGATTGCCAGCGTCAGGGCGATCAGCACGAGACCTGCAAGGAGCCCGGCCGCGGGGCGATGCGCCGAATAAAAAACAACCAGCGGCCAATGCCAGAGGTAGATCGAATACGACCGGTCGCCGACATAGCAAAGGATGCTGGCATCAAGTCCGCGAAACCGGCCTAGTTTGATGCCGCCGGCGGCAATGATGAGCACCGTCCCCAGGGTCGGCAGCAAGGCAAGAGCGCCAGGAAATGACGTCGAGGCGGAAAAGAAAAGCGCTGAAAACCCGATGGCGCCAATACCGGTCATCGCCATTGCGGCGCGCAATGGCAGCCCTGCCCTGAACCGATGGACCGTCAGCGCCAGCAGGCCACCGAGCGCCAGCTCCCACAGACGGGTATGGGTTACGAAATAAGCGGCGGCCGGATCGCTCCGGGCGATGACAACCGAGGCGATCAGCGATCCGGCAAAAACCGCGGTCAGCCCAACGAGGAATACGCCCTTCGCTGGCCGCCCGAGACGGCGCGCCAGCCAAAGGCCTGCCACCATCAGCAATGGCCAGACGATATAGAACTGCTCCTCGATCGATAGAGACCAGTAATGTTGCACCGGGCTCGCCGCCTCCTCGGCGCCGAGATAGTCGACCGCCTGCCAGGCAAGCCGCCAGTTCTGCACATAGAGCGCACTGGCAGAGACCTGGATCGCCGTCTCTTCCCAACGTGCCATGGACAGGAAGACCAGCGTTCCTGCGAGCGTGGCAAGAAGGGCCAGGATCGCAGTCGGCAGCAGTCGCCGCACTCGCCGCGAATAAAAGGCCATCAGCGAGATGCGGCCGTTGCGCAGCGCCATGCGGGCAAGCAGACCGGTGATGAGATAGCCCGAGATGACGAAGAACACATCGACTCCGACATACCCGCCAGGAAGAACCGCGGGCCAGATGTGGAAAACCACCACCAGGGCAACGGCAATGCCACGCAGCCCCTGGATTTCAGGCCGCAATGCAACAGGCCCCTCAGCGTCTTCTGTCAACACCACCCGCCTCAGACCTGATTTCAGATCGGCTCGAACTTCACATCCGGCTGGTCGGGACCGCCGGCTTGCCGCAACAGCGCGAGAATGTGTTCGCTCCTGTCAACCTGCTGTCGCCTCCAGTTCGAGGCGTTAGTCACGTGCAGCCAGCCATCGACCACCATGAAAAAATCCTCGGATTGATCATGTCCCGCGCCGAAGCGAAGCGATTTGTTTTCGGCGAACCGAACCATCGCCGGGTCGATCGACCTGTAGAGCACCGGCCAGTTGCCGCCGCCGGAATCCATATGAAACTTGTAGCTCGGGGCGAAATCCAGCCGCCGCCGCAACAGGCTTCCATCGAAAAAACAGAAGCCGGGCCACAGGAACCAGCCGCCTGGTGTCGGCGTATCGCGCCGCACGCTGCCGTAGAGGCTCTTGCCCTTCATCCGGTCGCGGATCGAAAATGGTTCAGTTGGAAAGATGTCATGATCGATGAAGCCGAAAAGCTTCGGCCCGAACCCAGGCAAGAAATTCCGCACGATCCAGTTGAGCGCTTGACCGTGCGATCTGCTGACGACCAGCCTGTTCTTCGGCAAGGCGACATAGGGGACATGCTGGCGACGGCAGAGATCGCGGATCGCTTCCCTTGCATCGTCCTTGTTGCTGTTGTCGAAAACGATGTAGCTTTCGTGCTCGGCCAAGTATCTGCGTACCAGGTGAATTTGCCATTCGATCATTTCGGGCCGGTTGAAGGCTACGGTGGCTATGATCGTATCGCGGAAAGCCTGCTCTCGCCCCTGCAATTCGCTGACCGGCGCGGATGTCCTCAGGAAGCGAAACACCCGCCAATGATAGCGCAGCAGCGCCTCGCGTCTTGGCGGCCTGTTTAGCCTCTCCCATTCCGCAACGGTAATTCTGGGCTGATCGACGTCTTCCGGAGCGTCAGAAGCCACCATGTCGTGCTCCTGCATGTGCCGTTCGACGGCTCAGTTCTGCTGGATCGAAATGCCCTTGTCGTCGATCTTGAGCTCGACGCCCTTGGGTTTGGTCTGCTCGCGATAGACGTAGATGCCGAGCGCAATGACCACGACGACGAGCGCGCCAATGACGAGATAGAGCGTATTCTGTTTCATGGCGCGCTCTTTGCGTTGTCGAGCCTCAGGCTCGTTTCAGGACCTTGACCAGCACCAGCAGGATGATGGCGCCGATGGTGGCATGGATGATCGCGGCGAGAGTGCCGCCGCCGATGGAAAATCCGATCCTCGGAAACAGCCAGCCGGCGATGAACGCGCCGACGATGCCGACGATGATGTTGCCGATAAGGCCGAAGCCGAAACCGGAAACGATAAGACCGGCGAGCCAGCCGGCGATGGCACCGATGATGATGAAGACGAGCAGGCTTTCGACACCCATAGAGAGTTCCTCCGAGCAAGAGGGCGACGGCGGAACGGAAAGCTCCGAATCGGCCTCGATATCAACGGCTTCAGGCTATTCGAAAGCGACCAGCCTCACCAGCGGCGCACTCATTGATCGTCATCGTCGCTTGCGGCAGGGCGCCAGCTGGTCGGCTCGACCTTCTTTTGCGTGTGACTGTCGATATAGACCCACCAGCCATCGTCGCGATATTGCGCGATGGATTCGTTGATCACGCCGTCGCTGTCCTTCCAGGTCACGGAGACCTTGGAGCCGTCTGTCGGTGCGGTCGCAATCGGCTTTCTGTCCGCCATGTCATCATCCCCCAATTACGCCGACAAACTGAGCCGACAGAACGCGGCGGCCTGCATCCGGTTCCAAACGCTCACCGGCAGAGCAACTCGCCGGGACGACCGTCAGCTATGGGCGAAGATATCCTCTTCGTCCCAGCCCATCAGGTCAAGCTTGGCACGCGTCGGCAGGAAGCGGAAGCAGGCATCGGCCTCCTTGGCCCGCCCATCGCGCGCCAGGCGTCGGGCGAGCACATCGCGCAAACGGTGCAGATAAAGCACATCGGAAGCTGCATATTCGAGCTGTTCGGGCGACAGCGTCTCGGCCGCCCAGTCCGACGATTGCTGCGCCTTGGACAGGCCGACGCCGAGAAGCTCGAAGCAGATGTCCTTCAGCCCGTGGCGGTCGGTGTAGGTGCGGGTCAGCCGCGAGGCGATCTTGGTGCAGAACACCGGCTCCGGCATCACGCCGAACGCATTGTAGAGCACGGCAAGATCGAAGCGTCCGTAGTGGAACAGCTTGGTTACGCCACGATTCCGCAGCAGGCTGACGAGGTTCGGCGCCTTCTTCTGGCCAGGCGCGATCTGGATGACGTCGGCCGTGCCGTCGCCGGGCGAAATCTGCACCACGCACAGCCGGTCACGATGCGGATTGAGCCCGAGCGTCTCGGTGTCGATGGCCACTGCCCCGACATTGTAGTGCGAGAGGTCGGGCAGGTCGTTTTTATGGAAACGGATATCGGCCATTGTCTTCTCCGGTCGAGCCCTACAGTGTCCCCTGACCCGCAAGGGACGCTGCAGCGCTTTGTCTTGTGGCCCGTCCTCGCCGCGATCCGCTGAAAAATCAACAGGAAAACAGGAGTTTCCGCCGCTCAGCGCGTCAAGGCATCGAGAATCCGCGCCCAGGAGCGCTGGCCCTTGTGGAAGGAGCTGAGCTCGTATTTCTCGTTGGGCGAGTGGATGCGGTCGTCGTCGAGGCCGAACCCGACCAGCAGCGATTCCATACCGAGATAGGTCTGGAAATCGCCGACCACCGGGATCGACCCGCCGCTGCCCGTCGTCACCGCCGGCTTCGGCCATTCGTCGGACAGCGCATTCTTGGCCTTGGCCAGGAAGGGCGAGTCGTAGGAAAGCTGGATTGCCGGCGAGCCGCCATGCGGATGGAATTCGACCGAACAGTCGGCCGGAATCCGCTCCTTGACGAATTTCTGGAACGCAGCGCGAATTTTCTTGGGATCCTGCTTGTGGACAAGGCGAAACGACACCTTCGCCGAGGCTTCCGCCGCGATCACCGTCTTGAAGCCCTTGCCGGTATAGCCGCCGATGATGCCGTTGAACTCGGCTGTCGGCCGCGCCCAGGTCAACTCCAGCACCGAGCGGCCCTTTTCGCCCGACGGGATCGACAGGCCGACCGGTCCGAGGAACGTCTCGGCCGTCTCGCCGAGCGTCTCCCATGATTTCAGGATCTGCGACGGTGTTTCCTCGACCCCATCATAGAAGCCGGGGATGGTGATGTGGCCGTCCTTGTCGTGGATATCGGCCAAAACCTTGACCAGGATGCGGATCGGGTTGGCGGCGGCACCGCCATATAGGCCGGAATGCAGGTCGCGATCGGCGGCCTTCACCGTGATCTCCTCACCGACCAGCCCGCGCAATCCCACGCAGATCGACGGCGTGTCGCGGTCCCACATGCCGGTATCGCAAACCAGCGCGAAATCGGCCCTGAGTTCGTCGGCATTGGCTTCGAGGAACGGCTTCAACGACGGTGAGCCGGATTCCTCTTCGCCCTCGAACAGGATGGTGATGCGGCAAGGCAGATTGCCGTGCACCTGTTTCCAGGCGCGGCAAGCCTCGACGAAGGTCATCAACTGGCCCTTGTCGTCGGCCGACCCGCGTCCGGTGATCACCTTGTGATCCGGCCCGACCTCCTTGACAGCAGGCGCGAACGGATCGCTTTCCCACAATTCGATCGGATCGACCGGCTGAACGTCATAATGGCCGTAGAACAGCACATGCGGCGAACCGGCCGGGCCGTCATGGTGCGCAACCACCATCGGGTGGCCTGGTGTGTCGCGAACGCTGGCGTCGAAGCCGATCAGCTTGAGTTCGGCCACCAGCCATTCCGCCGCCTTGCGGCAATCGGCGGCAAAGGCCGGATCGGTGGAGATCGACTTGATCCTGAGCAAGCCGAACAGACGCTCGAGGCTCTGGTCGAGATTGTTGTCGAGACGGTCGAGGACGGGGGAAATTGCGGACATATGTGAAGCCTTTCGATTCAGGACCCGAACCGTAAAGGCAGGACAGGAAAACGAAAAGCCCGCGATCATTGGACCACGGGCTGCAAACGTCTGTCTGGGATAAAAAAGACCGCCGTGGTGGAGGGGGAACCACGGCGGCCTTCTACTCGAAACGATGCGGCAGCCCGGAGAGGGGGGATAGGCTGCCGCAGGTGTCCGGGATAGGCGGGGGACGGGCCTTGCTCCGGACTCGGCGAAAACTGCCGATGACGTGTATTTGGGTCTCTGAACGTGGCGATTCAAGGGCACGAAAATTACAGTTTTGTAACATAGGCGTGAGCAGGGTGACGGCGATCTGTCAGGGTGTTGCCGGAACCGATAGTCGACGCTGCCTTTGGCATGGACCAAGCCGCCGCGCCGCGCTATCCCTGCCGGCATGAAAAAAGGCGATCATCTCTTCCTTGTCGACGGCTCCGGCTACATCTTCCGTGCCTATCACGCGCTACCGCCGCTGACCCGCAAATCCGACGGCCTGCCGGTGGGCGCCGTTTCCGGCTTCTGCAACATGCTGTGGAAGCTGATGCTCGACGCCCGCAACACCGATGTAGGCATTGTGCCAACGCATTTCGCCGTCATTTTCGATTATTCGTCGAAAACCTTCCGCAACGACCTTTACCCCGAATACAAGGCCAACCGCTCGGCACCGCCGGAAGATCTGATCCCGCAATTCGGCCTGATCCGCCAGGCGACCAGGGCGTTCAACCTGCCCTGCGTCGAGATCGAAGGCTACGAGGCCGACGATCTGATCGCCACCTATGCGAGGCTCGCCTGCGAAGCCGGCGGCGATACCACCATCATCTCCTCCGACAAGGACCTGATGCAGCTGGTTGGCGATACGGTCGCCATGTACGACCCGATGAAGGACCGCCAGATCGGCATTCCGGAAGTCATAGAAAAATGGGGCGTGCCGCCGGAGAAGATGGTCGACCTGCAGGCGCTGACCGGCGATTCGGTCGACAATGTGCCTGGTGTGCCCGGCATAGGGCCGAAGACGGCGGCGCAACTGCTCGAACAGTTCGGTGACCTCGACACGCTGCTGGCCCGGGCCGGCGAGATCAAGCAGGACAAGAGGCGCGAATCGATCATCGCCAATGCCGACAAGGCGCGCATTTCTCGTCAGCTGGTGACGCTGATGAACGATGTGCCGGTGACCGAGGGACTGGAGGATTTCGTCCTGCACGCGCCGGACGGCCCGAAGCTGATCGGTTTCTTGAAGACCATGGAATTCACGTCACTGACCCGCCGTGTGGCGGAAGCGACCAGCACCGAGGCCGGCGACGTCCAGGCCGTCGCGGTCACCGTCGAACGCGCCGATCATGCTCATGGCCCAGATGTCGGGGCCGGGTTGCCGCCGGTTGCCCGAAACGCGTCCGGCACTGAACCGGACGAAGCCGGCGGGACGGCGGAGACGTCAAAACAAGGCGATACCCCTTCCCTGCTCGCGGCACTGCGGCTGGAGCGCGCGGCCACCGGCAAGATCGATATTTCTGCCTATCATTGCATTCGCGATGTCTCGACCCTGAAAGCCTGGGTGGCCGAGGCACGGGAGGCGGGCATCGCCGCCTTCGATGTCCGGGCAACATCGGCTGATCCGATGCAGGCCGAACTCATCGGCATGGCCATCGCCACAGCGCCCGGCCGCGCCGCCTACATTCCTTTTGCCCACATGAGCGGCAATGGCGACCTGCTCGGTGGTGGCGCGCTCGAAAACCAGATTCCGCTGCGCGAGGCGCTGGCCGTGCTGAAACCGCTGCTCGAAGACCGATCGGTTCTCAAGGTGGCGCAGAATCTGAAATACGATCTTGTCATCATGAGCCGCTACGGCATCGATGTCGCGCCGTTCGACGACACCATGCTGATCTCCTACGTGCTCGATGCCGGCACGCCCCATGGTCATGGCATGGATGCGCTTGCCGAAAAGTGGCTCGGTCATACCCCTCTCCAACTCAAGGATGTGACCGGCTCGGGCAAAAGCTCCGTCGGTTTCGATCAGGTCGACATCGACAAGGCGACGGCTCATGCCGCTGAGGACGCCGATGTGACGCTTCGGCTCTGGCTGGTGCTGAAACCGCGGCTTGCCGCCAAGGGCCTGGTGTCTGTCTATGAGCGGTTGGAGCGGCCGCTGGTGCCGGTGCTGGCGCGCATGGAACAGCGCGGCATCTCGGTCGACCGGCAGATCCTGTCGCGGCTCTCCGGCGAACTGGCCCAGGGCGCCGCTCGCCTTGAAGAGGAAATCTACCAGCTCATCGGCGAACGCATCAACATCGGCTCGCCAAAGCAGCTCGGCGACATCCTGTTCGGGCGCATGGGCCTGCCCGGCGGTTCCAAGACCAAGACCGGCCAGTGGTCGACCTCGGCGCAGCTTCTCGAAGATCTCGCTGCCGAAGGCCACGAACTGCCGCGCAAGATCGTCGACTGGCGCCAACTGACCAAGCTGAAATCGACCTATACCGATGCGCTGCCGGGCTTCATCCACCCCGACACCAAACGCGTCCACACGTCCTACGCGCTGGCCGCGACGACGACGGGCCGGCTGTCGTCCTCCGACCCGAACCTGCAGAACATCCCGGTTCGCACCGCCGAAGGCCGCAAGATCAGGACCGCCTTCATCACCGACAAGAGCCACCGCCTGGTCTCGGCCGACTACAGCCAGATCGAGCTGCGGGTGCTCGCCCATGTCGCCGAAATACCGCAATTGCGGCAGGCTTTCGCCGACGGCGCCGACATCCATGCCATCACCGCGTCGGAGATGTTCAACGTGCCGGTCGAAGGCATGCCTTCGGAAGTCCGCCGCCGCGCCAAGGCGATCAATTTCGGCATCATCTACGGCATCTCGGCCTTCGGTCTCGCCAACCAGCTGTCGATCCCGCGCGAGGAGGCAGGCAACTACATCAAGAAATATTTCGAGCGCTTCCCCGGCATCCGAGACTATATCGAGGAGACCAAGGCCTATGCCCGCGAGCATGGCTTTGTCGAAACGATCTTCGGCCGCCGCATCCATTACCCCGATATAAGATCGTCCAATCCCTCGCTCCGCGCGTTCAACGAGCGCGCCTCGATCAACGCCCGCCTGCAAGGCACCGCCGCCGACATCATCCGCCGTGCCATGATCCGCATGGAGGAGGGGCTGGAAAAAGCAGGCCTTTCGGCACGCATGCTGCTGCAGGTGCATGATGAATTGATCTTCGAGACCGTCGAGGCGGAAGTCGAGGCAACGATCCCGGTCGTGCGTCACGTCATGGAGAACGCGGCGATGCCGGCGGTCTCGATGTCGGTGCCGCTGCACGTCGACGCGCGGGCGGCGAACAACTGGGACGAGGCGCATTAGCCGTCGTCGTCATCCTAGGGCGGAGCGACGCGAAGCGGAGCGCAGACCCTAGGATGACGAAGCGATGGGCCTCAAGCCGCTTCGGCCAGGCACTTGGCACACGTCCCGCGAAACTCGATCACCGCCTTCTTGGCGGCGAAGCCGGTGGAGCGCACCCATTCGTCCAGCTGGTGGCCGACATCGTGGTCGGACATTTCGGTGACTTGCCCGCAAGTGTCGCAGATGGCGAAGGCGGTCATCGAGTGGTTGTGGTCGTGCGGTTCGGCGCAGGCGACGAAGGAGTTGATGCTTTCGAGCCGATGCACGAAACCTGACTTCACCAGCGTATCGAGCGCGCGATAGACCTGCAGCGGCGCGCGAAAACCGCGCTCGCGCAGTTGGTCGAGCAAGGTGTAGGCACTGAGCGGTCCGCTGGCGGTCTCGAGTTTCTCGAGCACGCACAGCTGGTTCTTCGTCAGCACATCCCTTGCCGCCATGATCCTGTTTCCAACTCGCCTTGCGTCGCTTGTGCGGCGCACAAACGATCCATGTCCCATCCAGATAGCGACGAACAGGCATTTTTGCTACTGTTTCCAGCATTCTGCCCGCGAGGCTGTCGAGAACATCGATCGGAGCGGGGCAACAGGCAGGTTGCTCTGCGATGTGACGTTCAAAATACTGACAATATCTTCGGCAAGGATTGCCGCGCTTGGAAATTCGGTCGGGCTTGGGGAAGCAATCATGATCAAATTGACGCGGCGGACGCTGCTGGTCGGCACGTCCGCCTTGACCATGGCCGGCATGGTATCGTTCCGAACCATGGCCGCATCGCGCACCTACCATGCGCTGCTGGTCGCCTGCACCGAATATCCCAACCTGCCGCAGAGGAACTGGCTTGTCGGGCCGAAGAACGATGCAGCCCTCGTCCACGACTATCTGCTGAAGAATGTGCCCGACCCCGTGCGCTTCGCGCCGGAAAACGTCACGCTGCTCGCCAAGGATGTCCCCGGCGCCAGTGGCCTGCCGACCCATGCGGCGATCAAGGCTGCATTGGCCGACCTTGCCGCCAAGGTTCAGCGCGACGATTTCGTCTATCTGCATCTGTCCGGTCACGGTGCCCAGCAGCCGCAGATGGTCAAGGGCGACGAGACCGACGGGCTCGACGAGATCTTCCTGCCCGTAGATATCGGCAAATGGATCAACCGTGATGCCGGCGTGCCCAATGCGCTGATCGACAACGAAATCGGCGCGGCACTCGACGCCATCCGCGACAAGGGTGCTTTCGTCTGGGTTGTGTTCGACTGCTGCCATTCCGGAACCGCGACACGCGCCGTCGAGGTCGATGACGAGTTGGAGCGCAAGGTCGAGTTCGCCGACCTGGTCGGCGGCAACGAGTCCGAGCGGGCTGCCGCGATCAAAGCCTATGACGAGGTGATTTCGGTCGCCGGCTCGCGCGGCATCGACGACAATGGCACGCGCAAGCCCGCCTTCACCCTGACGCCGACCGGTGGCGAACCGATCACCAAGGGCAAGCTGGTCGCCTTCTATGCCGCGCAGACGGTGGAGACGACGCCCGAGATGCCGTTGCCCAAGGGCATCGCGGATGCGCCGCGCCTGGGCCTGTTCACCTTCACCATCCTGTCCAAACTGGCCGAGAATCCCAACGTCACCTATCGCCAGCTCGGCCAGGCCGTGCTGCAGCAATATTCGGCCGACAGCCGCACCCGGCCGACACCGCTGTTCGAGGGCGAACTGGATGCCCGCGTCTTCGGCACCGACAAGACCGATGCAGTCATGCAGTGGCCTGTCGTCATCAAGGACGGCGAAGCGACGATCGGCGCCGGGCTGCTGCATCGCCTCACCCCCGGCAGCAAGCTCGCCATCCTGCCGTCGGCGTTATCGCCGCTGTCCGACGCTGTCGGATTTTTGGAAGTGCAGTCGGCAAAAAACCTGGAAAGCCGCGTCAAGCCGGTCGAGTTCGACAAGAAGCCGGCGCTCAAAGTCGCCGACATTCCCGCCAACGCCTATGCGCGGGTGGCGGAGATCGCCGTCGACTACAAGCTCGTCTTGGCGCGGCCGGCCATAGCCAAGGGACTTGAGAAGGAAACTGCTCTGGTCAATTCGGTTCTCGACGAACTGGCCACAGCCAGGGAGACCGGCTTCAACATCGAGCTGGTCGAGCCCGGCAAGAGCGCCGACCTCCGCTTTGCGGTGATGCGCGAGAATGCCGTTCCCGGCGTCAAGGATGCGGCCGACAAGCCGGCGCTGTGGTTCCTGCCGGCGTCGGGCGACGTGAGCCTGAAGGAGGGCGGCAAACCGCCGCTGATCATCATTCACGACCGCCACAAGCTGGCCGATGCAACGACCAGGAACCTGCGCACCATCTTCCGTGCCACCGGGCTTTCGCGGCTGGCGGCGGCCTCCGACTACAAGCCCGAGGACGTCGACGTCCAGTTCCAGGTCAAACGCCGCGACAAGGATGGCCTCGAACCGCTGCAGGCTTCGGTGGTGCCGCGCGTCTCGCCGGGCGACGAAGTGCATGTGCTGGCCAAGAACGGCTCGGATCTGCTGGTCGACATCAATGTGCTCTATGTCGGCAGCGACTATTCGATCACCCATATCGTTGCCGAACGCCTCGCCCCGCAAGCCATGCTCGAAGAGGGGCTGCTGGCTTTCACCGACACCAGTTTCGGCATGGAGCGGATGATCGCTGTTTTGACCGAGGCGCCGCCGGAGAGCGAGAAGCAGGATCTGAGCTTCCTGGCGCAGGACGGCGTCGCCGCGGCGACACGCGGAATGGGCTCCGCCGGCTTCTCCGACATGCTGACCGATCTCGGCATGGCGCCGGCAACCCGCTCGGTGATGCGGCTTGCCGACAAGAGCGGCCCGAAAGGCGCGGTGATGATTTTCCCGATGGAGACGGTGCCGCGCGCCTGAGCGGATGCCGGCGCCGCATGGCTCTGCCGGCTCTTGCGCGATCGGCGCGATATGAGAACATTCCCGGCCGCGTCTTGGCGCATGACGGCCGGATGAAACGGATAGGATCGATTGTGAAGAATTCTGTGTTTTCCTGGCGTGGAACGGTGGCTGGCCTTGGCGGCGGCCTGTTGTTGATCGCCAACGCTTCGGCGGACGAGGCCTGCGGCCTGTGCGTCAAGCAGATCGTCACCAACTCGGAACTGGCGACGTGTTTTCTCGATCAGTACGACCAGTTCGCCAAAAGCGGCAGCGACGCCGTTGTCGTCGATCTCAGCAACTGCGCCTCGCGCGGCGTCGTCGAAGCCTTGCCGTCACCGAACAAGGGGGCGGCGGAGCCTGACGTGCAGTTCATGATTTCGCGCCTGCAACTGGAATGCCTGAAACGGAAGCTGGAGACGCCGGGCATCGTGCTGGATCCCTCCGCCACCATTGAACTGGACAGCTGCGGATGAAGAAGCCAACGGGCAACACCAGGCAGACAGCAGCCGCCGCAAAGGCGCCGGCCGGCAAACCCGCGCTGGCGGAAACCACCGAAGGTTTCCCTTGGCCAAGCGCCCACGAGATCAAGAAGGAGAGCAACCCCTTCACCGACCGCGACTGGCGCATGCTGGTCTATGCCTGGTCGGGCATGGCCGTGCGTCTCGCCATCATCTTCACCCTGATGTTCTCGGTCTACCAGTTCCTGGCCAACCAGGAGCAGAAGCGCGTCGAGCAGACCATGTCGCTTGTCGAACTCTGGGAAAAGAAGGACTACCAGCAGGCGCAGCGCGCGCTGAAAGATCGTCTGACCGCGCTTAACGCCAAATATGACAATCTGCTCAGCGCCAACCCCTCGCCAACTGAGGAGCAGGTGTTCCGGCAACGGATCGGCATCGAGGCGATGACCGCCTCCGGCGGCGACATGCCGCTCGCCGATTTCAGCGAGAATTTCGATCGCATCGTCTATTTCCTCAACCGGCTGTCATTCTGCATCGACGGCAATTTGTGTTCGCGCAAAGTGACCGATGCTTATTTCCGTGACTATGCCGTCTCTTTCTGGAGCTATTTTGCCGGCTACATAGACAAGCAGCGCAAGGCGGGTTCTCCCACTTTCGCTTCGGCAATCGAGACCTATGTGCGCAATGGGCCGCCCACGGCCGAAGCCAAATAGCGGCGCGAAAAAGGCGGCGGGATTGCGCCGCCGCCTTTGTCTCCACCGCGAATGCGCAGCGATTACTTATACAGGCTGTTGATCCACTGGACGTTGGCAGCGTTCAGGCGCACGGCGGTGTTCGCGTCGGGGCTTTCCGCCACGTTGACACCGGTGACGATGCGCTGCTTGGCCTTGTTGTCGTAAGCATAGACCGAGCTGCCGCTCGACCCTGGGAACGTATCGCAGTCATACTGGAAATATTCCGGCGCGATGTTTTCGGCGTGCACTTCGCAGTTTGCCTTCCACATCGTGCCCATCGGCTTGTCGCCGGGATAGCCGACGAGATTGGCGGTGAAATCGCCGAGATCCTCGTAGTTGGCATAGCCCAGCCAGCCGAGATTGGTGCCGACATCCTGCTTTAGCGTGACGATGCCGAGATCCCACAGCAGGACCGAACCATAATAACCCTGGTAGTTGTCGATGAAGCCTTGCAGCACATAGGCGCTTTCGAAGGCGAAGGCGCCGAACGGTGCGTCGTCGGCCGTGCTGCCGTTCAGCCCCGGCACGAACAGATAGTCGGAGAGCCAATCCTTATCCTCATGGCTGTAGAGGCAGTGCGCGGCGGTGAGCACCGTGCGCGGGCCGATCAGCGTTGCCGAACAGCTGCCGAAGCTGCCCGTCTTCGGTGATTTGGCTTCGAGATAGCCGATTGCCGAGAACGGATAGGTCTTGGTGTTCTTGACCTGCTCGCGATCGTCGGTGCCGAAAACCTGACGGCCGGCTTCGCCTTCGCCGAGGTCCGGATCCTCGGTCTTGCGCTCGGCCCCGTCTTTTCCGGTGGCCGGAGCGTTCAGTTCCTTGATGATAAGCTCCCGCAGCGCTTCGCTCGGCTGGATCTTGATCTCCTTGCCATCGGCGGACCGTCCGACGATGCCGTAGGATTTGACAGCCGTTGCCTCGTCGGCAAGCGGCGCGGCGCGGCTGTCTTCGTCGGTCAGCTTCGGTGGCGCGATCGGCTTTGCCCGCCCGGGCTTGTAGTCGCCTGAAGTCACGTCGCGCGCGCTTTCGCCATTGCCGGCACTGGCGGAGCCAGGATCGGCGGCGAAAACCGGGACCGTCCACATTGCGGTGGAAAGCAATGCGGACACAATGAGTGCGTTTGTCAGTTTTGTCATGGTGAGACTCTCCCAAAAGTCAGCAAGGACTGGATCAAGATACAGAAATATTGTCGAGATCGTGGTGGCGTCGAAAAAGGATTTTGGTTACCGCACTTGAAATTTGACCATCGCCTATGCGGTCGGTCAAAGCCCCCGCCAAAGACACCCGGGCGGATATATTGCCTAAATTAATACAACATTGGAATGACAATTAGCTTCCACATAGCCCGTGGGGGGCTATAGGGTTTTGAACGGGGTCTGCACAGGAACGCGATACGCGAAGCAGTGCCTGACTTGGTGTCCCTGCCGTGCCGCTACAACGAAAGCTGCGCGGCCTGACCACCAGTCTGAGGCTTGCTTTGTTGATCATGCGCCGGGGCTGGTCCGCTCGGGTACATATCAGGAGGGCTTCAGATGAACATCATCCATCGGTTCAGGCCGATCGCCGCTCTATCGCTGCTCGGCATCGCAGCCGCCCTTGCGGCAGCCAATTCCACCCAGGCCGACGAAGCAGTCGCCCGACCGGAGGCAGCGGTCTCGCCAATGAAGCGCGTGACGGAAGCCAGGGCGAAAGCCGCGGCGGAGAACCCCGACGCAGCCGACCGCGTCTATGGCGGCAACCAGGCCGAAAAGGGAGCCTATCCGTTCCAGGTCGCGCTGCTCACCACCGACAGGCTGGACGAGAACCCGGCCTCGCAGGCCAACGCCCAATTCTGCGGCGGCAGCCTGATCGCGCCGCAATGGGTGCTGACGGCAGCACACTGCCTCAACGACAAGGGTCAGCCGGTTTCGCCGGAGAGCGTCACCGTGCTGACCGGTGCAACCGATCTCAGCGAGGGCAAGCGCCACAAGGTGGTGGAGGTCATCGTCAACGAAGCCTACAGCGAGCAAACGCTCGACAACGATCTCGCCCTGCTCCGGCTTGCCGAACCGGCCGACGCGCCGACCATCAAGGTCGCCCATGAGGCAACCCCCGACACCGGCAAGACGACCGTCACCGGCTGGGGCAAGATGCAGGACGGCACCTTTCCGACCACGCTGATGGTTGTCGATCTCGATCTGCAGCCGAACCAGGCCTGCAACAGCGGCATCAAGGCCATCTATGCGCGTGATCTGAAGGCAGCGCTCGGTGATCTGTCCCGCCGTATGCGCTATTCGGAAAAAGGCATCGACGCGGCAGCCAATGCGATCGCCGCCGACATGACCGACCCGCTGACCGGCAACATGATCTGCGCCGGCACCACCAGCGGCGTGCGCGATGCCTGCAACGGCGACAGCGGCGGCCCGCTGTTCATGACCGGTGCCGAAGGCCCGGTCCAGGTCGGCGTCGTCAGCTGGGGCGAAGGCCCGGCTGACGGCAGTGCGGCGTGCGGCCACAAGGAGGCCTACGGCATCTACACGCGGCTGGCCAACTACACCGGCTGGATCGAGGCGAAGATGAAGACCTCGGCTCCGGCGCCGGCAAAGCCCAAGGCGGGACTGGGCACCGCCCAGAAACCGAAAACGCCCTGAAGCAGCGCTGTTCGCTTTCAAGCAAAACGGCGGGAGAGGTTCCCGCCGTTTTGCTTGCCGGCTTATCGAGAGGACTTATTTTCGCGGCGGGCCTTTGCGCTCGGCGGAAGCCGCCCACAGATTAATGTCGGATTCGCGCGCATAGGTGTCGATCTCGGCGAGTTCGGCATCGCTGAAATCGAGCACCTTGAGCGCGCCGACGCAGTCCTCGACCTGCTCCGGCCGGCTGGCGCCGATCAGCGCCGATGTCACCCTGCCCTTGCGCAGCACCCAGGCCAGCGCCATCTGCGCCAGCGTCTGCCCGCGCTTGCCGGCGATGGCGTCGAGCGCCTTGATGTTGGCGATGGTCTTGTCGTTGATGAAGGCTGTCTTCAGCGACTTGCCCTGGGAGGCACGGCTGCCATCGGGAATGCCGCCGAGATACTTGTTGGTCAGCATGCCTTGCGCCAGCGGCGAGAACACGATGGAGCCGACGCCGAGCCCTTCGAGCGTGTCGAGCAAGCCATCTTCCTCCACCCAGCGGTTCAGCATCGAATAGCTCGGCTGGTGGATGACGCAAGGCGTGCCAAGCTGCTTCAAGATATCGGCGGCCTCGCGTGTGCGCTGCGAATTGTAGGACGAGATGCCGGCATAGAGCGCCTTGCCCGAGCGCACGGCATGGTCGAGCGCGCCCATGGTCTCTTCCAGCGGCGTGTCGGGGTCGAAACGATGCGAATAGAAGATATCGACATAGTCGAGCCCCATGCGCTTCAGGCTCTGGTCGAGGCTGGCCAGAATGTATTTGCGCCCGCCCCATTCGCCGTAGGGTCCGGCCCACATCTCGTAGCCGGCCTTCGTCGAGATGATCAGCTCGTCGCGGTAGGCGGCGAAGTCGGTGCGCAGGATTTCACCGAAAGCGGTCTCGGCCGAGCCGGGTGGCGGACCGTAATTGTTGGCAAGGTCGAAATGCGTGATGCCGAGGTCGAAGGCCTTGCGCGCGATCGCCTGCTTGGTCCTGTGCGGCGTGTCGTTGCCGAAATTATGCCACAGGCCGAGCGAGATTGCCGGCAGCTTCAGGCCGGAGCGGCCACAGCGGTTGTAGACCATTTTCTCGTAGCGGTTTTCGGCGGGCGTATAGGGCATCGGAAAATCCTCAAATGGAAGCGAGCCAGGCTACTGCCATCGCGACAACGCGGGCGAGTCGGCTTTGCCCCTCACCTTTACCCTCTCCCCGCCGGAACGGGGAGAGGGTTGAGGTATCTGCCTACTTCTTCTTCGCCAAAAGGTCCTTGGCTTGCTTGACGCCGAGGGCTGCCGGCCGTTCGCAGGTGGTCTGCATGGCGACGAACTTGCCGGTTTCGCCGGAGCGCAACAGCCCGGTCATCACGTCGACGGCGTGCAGCGCCAGCTCCATCGAACAGCGATGCGATCGGCCTTCCGCGATCGCCACTGCCATGTCGGCGAGGCCCGATGTGCGGTAGTTGGCCATCATGCCTTGCGAATGCATCTCGTTGGGCACGCCGAATGGATGCGGCCAGTTCGGCAGCTTCTTGACCGGCTTGGCCGCGTCGGTGAAGCGAACGTCACCACCGAAGAAGTTCGGGTCCGGCACGAACACCGTACCCGCCTCGCCATAAAGCTCCATCGGCGCGTGGCCGTGGGCCCAGACGTCCCAGCTGGTGTTGAGCGTTATAACGGCACCGTTCTCGAACTCCAGCAGCCCATGGATGGTCGTCGGCGTGTTGACCGGTATCTTTTCACCCGCGCGCGGCTTTGAACTGATCGTCCGCTCCTTGGCCGGCGTCGTCGCGAAGGCCGCGACCTGTTTCACCGGTCCGATCAGCTGGATCAGATTGGTGATGTAGTAAGGCCCGATATCGAGCACGGGACCGGCGCCCGGCTGGAAGAAGAAATCCGGATTGGGGTGCCAATGCTCCATGCCGTGGCCCATGACATGGCAGGTACCGCTCGTGACCTTGCCAAGCTTGCCGGTGTCGATCAGGTTGCGCACCAGTTGGTGCGCGCCGCCGAGGAAAGTGTCTGGCGCCGAGCCGATCCGCAGGCCCTTTTTCTCCGCCCGCTTCTTAAGGTCGAGCCCTTCCTTGACCGACAGCACGAACGGCTTTTCCGAATAGACGTGCTTGCCGGCGTCGAGGATCTGCTTTGACACTTCATAGTGCACCGCCGGGATGGTCAGGTTGACGATGATGTCGATGTCGTCGGCCTTGAGCAGGTCTTCGACGGTCTCGGCGCGCAGCTTGAACTCCTTCGCCCGCGCCTTGGCCGCCTCCATGTTGATGTCGGCGCACGCACGCATTTCGATGCCGCGAAACAGCGGCGCCAGTGAAAAATACGCCTTCGAGATGTTGCCGCAGCCGATGACGCCGATGCCAAGTTTCTTTGCCATGCTGATTGCTCCTAATAGGTTTTGGCGGCTGCGATGGAGCGGCGGGCGAAACGCTCGATGTCGTTGGGGTTGTCCTGTTCCATGACGTAGTATTGGGCAGCACTCTTGGCACGCAACACCTTGATCAGACCGGCCCAGTCGATGGTGCCATGGCCGACATCCGACCAGCCATCCTCATCCAGCCCCTCGCCGGGCTTGGCCATGTCCTTGACGTGGACGGCGCTGATGCGCTTGCCGTGCTTTTCGATCCACGACAACGGATCATCGCCGCCGCGCACCACCCAGGCAACGTCCATCTCCCAGCTGACATCGGGCGCGGATGACAGGATGTGATCCTGCGGCACCGATCCGTCGGCAAGTTTCTTGAACTCGAAATCATGGTTGTGCCAGGCAAAGCCGTAGCCGGCCTTTTTCGCGGCGTCGCCGACTTTGGCCAGGCGTTCGCCGAAGCCGCGCCACCCGGCCACGTCTGATGGCCGCTGGTCGGGCATCAGGAAGGGACAGATGAGCAGCGTGATACCAAGTGCGTCGGCGGTTCTGCGCACGCCGTCGAAATCGTTCTCGAGCGCGTCGATCGAGAAATGCCCAGTCGGCATGGCAAGCCCGTTCTTGTCGAGCTCGGCGCGGAATGCCACGGGATCATCATAGACGCCGCCAAAACCTTCGACCTGGGCGTAGCCGAGCTTGCCGAGCATGGCGAGCACACCGTCCCAGGGTTGGAAATTGCGGGCGCTGTAAAGTTGGAATGACCAATTCATCGTCTCTGTCCGTTTCGCTTGGGGATTGTCGTTGGAAGGTTGGTTCTCAAAAGCTAGATGCGTGTGCCCGTTGCAGTGTCGAAAAGCGAAGCGCGCATCGGATCGAAGCCAAGCGTCACCGCCTCGTCATTCTTGGGCGTGCGTTCCGAGGTCACTCGGACGCTGAAATTCTGCTGGGCAAGCTTCAGCCAGACCAGCGTGTCGGAGCCCATGGGTTCGACCACCTCGACATTGGCGGCTATCGAAAACGGCCAACCGGTGCCGCTGTTCAGACTGACATGCTCGGGCCTGATACCGAATGTGACGGGGCCGGGAGCCGGAGGCTTGGCAAAGTCGTAAGTGCCGAGCGGGATCTTGATATCCTCGGCCGCGAACCGCCAGCCGCCGTCGGCGTCTTCCAGGCGGCCATCGACGAAGTTCATTGCGGGCGAGCCAAGGAAGCCGGCGACGAAGCGGTTGACCGGGCGGTTGTAAATGGTCTGCGGCGCATCGAGCTGCTGGATAACGCCGCCCTTCATCACCGCGATGCGGTCGGCCAGCGTCATCGCCTCGATCTGGTCGTGGGTGACGTAGATCATGGTGTTCTGCAGCTTGCGATGCAGCAGCTTGATCTCGACGCGCAGTTCGGCGCGCAGCTTGGCATCGAGATTGGACAGCGGCTCGTCGAACAGGAACACGTCAACATCGCGCACCAGCGCCCGTCCGATCGCGACGCGCTGGCGCTGGCCGCCGGAAAGTGCGGCCGGCTTGCGTTGCAGCAGCGGTTCGATCTGCAGGATCTCAGCCGCCCGCGCGATCCGCTTGGCGATCTCTTCTCTTGGCGTGCCGGCGACACGCAGCCCGAAGGACAGGTTCTTCTCCACCGTCATTTGCGGATAGAGCGCATAGGACTGGAACACCATGCCGATGCCGCGGTCCTTGGGCTCTTCCCAGGTGACGTTCTTGCCCTTGATGAAGATGCGGCCCTCGGAAACGTCGAGCAGGCCGGCAATGCAGTTGAGCAAGGTCGACTTGCCGCAGCCGGACGGCCCGAGCAGCACGATGAACTCGCCATCGGCGACATCGAGATTGAGCGTCTCCAGGACGGTCACCGCGCCGAAATTCAATGACAGGTCCTGGATCGAAACGCTGGTATCATTGGCTGCCGTCATCGCCATCACCCCTTCACCGCGCCGGCTGCGATGCCGCGTACGAAAAGCTTGCCGGAAATGAAGTAGACGATGAGCGGCACAAGCCCGGTCAGGATGGTTGCGGCCATGTTGACGTTGTACTCCTTCACGCCTTGCACCGAATTGACGATGTTGTTGAGCTGCACCGTCATCGGATAGGTGTCGGGGCGGGTGTAGACGACGCCGAACAGGAAGTCGTTCCAGATGCCGGTCACCTGCAGGATGATGGCGACGACGAAGATCGGCAGCGACATCGGCAGCATGATGCGCAGGAAGATGCCCCAGAAGCCGGCGCCGTCGACGCGTGCCGCCCGGAACAGCTCTTCCGGCATCGAGGCGAAATAATTGCGGAACAGCAGCGTCAGGATCGGCATGCCGAAAATGGAATGGACGATCACCAGTCCGCTGAGGCTGCCATAGAGGCCGATCTCGCGCAGGATGATGACGATCGGATAGATCATCACCTGGTAGGGAATGAAGGCGCCGACGATCAGGATGATGAAGAACGTATCGGCGCCCTTGAAGCGCCAATTGGCCAGTGCATAACCATTCACCGAGGCGATGGCGATCGACAGCAGCACCGACGGCACGGTGATCCGCACCGAATTCCAGAAGCCGCGCGAGAGCCCGTCGCAGTTAAGGCCGGTGCAGGCCGTCGACCACGCCTTGACCCACGGCTCGAAGGTGATCTCGAGCGGCGGTGAGAAGATGTTGCCGAGCCGGATCTCCGGCATGCCCTTGAGCGAGGTGACGATCATGACATAGAGCGGCAAGAGGTAGTAGACCGCCATGACGAACAATGTGCCGTAGAGGAAGACATTGCGGCGCGAAATCATGCGGCGCGGCTTTGGACCGTAGGGCCCTGCGATGTCCTGGCGCGCGCCGGCGGCAACGCTTGCTTGAGCGGTGATGTCTGCAATGCTCATTTGCGTCGCCCGAACTCGAGATGGGCCCAAGGCACGATGACGATCACCACCGAGAGCAGCATCATGGTCGAGGCGGCAAAACCCTGGCCGAGGTTCTGGGCGAAGAACATATAGTCGTAGACGTATTTGGCCGGCACTTCGGATGCGATGCCCGGGCCGCCGCTGGTCTGGGCCACGACCAGGTCATAGACCTTGACGATGCCGGAAGCGATGATGACGAGCGTGGTGATGAAGACCGGCCGCATCATCGGGATGACGATGAACAGATAGGTCTTCCACATCGGGATCCCATCCACGCGCGCCGCCTTCCAGATGTCTTCGTCGATGCCGCGCAGGCCGGCCAGCATCAGGCACATGATGAGCCCGGTGCCTTGCCACAGCGCAGCGATCGATATGCCGTAGATGACGATGCTGGAATTATAGAGCGGGTCGAAGCTGAAGCTCGTCCAGCCTAAGTCCCGCACGACATGCTGGATGCCGAAATCCGGGTTGAGCAACCACTGCCAGACCAGGCCGGTGACGATGAAGGAGAGCGCGAAAGGATAAAGGAAGATGGTGCGGAACGTGTCCTCGAAGCGGATCTTCTGATCGAGCAGCGCGGCAAGCAGAAAACCGATGACCAGCGAGAACACCAGCGAGATCGCGCCGTAGATCAACAGGTTCTCGATCGAGATCAGCCAGCGCGGCGCCGCCCACAGCCGGTAATACTGGTCTAGTCCGACGAAATTCAGCCGCGGCAGGAGCTTCGAATTGGTGAAGGAATAGAGCACCGTCCAAACGGTGCCGCCGACGAAAACCACCATGGCGGTGAGGATCATCGGGATCGAGGCGACCTTCGCATTGAGGTTGCGGAACAGAAGGTTGGGGCGTGCGCTCTTGCTCATCTCGTCAGCCGGCTGGGTAAGGGCGGTGCATTCCCGGCCCCGCATTCGCAAGGCCGGGAGCGAGGCGGGTTGCCTCCAGCGTCAGTCCGCCGAAGCGATGAGGTCGGCGAAGCGCTTCTGCGCGTCTTCGACGGTCAGTTCCGGCTTGGCGAAGAATTCGGCGAAAAGGTCTTCCTTCTGTTTCTGGGTGTCCTGTGAAAGCAACTGGTCCGTCCACGGCATGACGGCGCCCTTGGCAAGAATGGCTAGGCCCTTCTTCATGCAGTCGTTGGCCGCATTGAGATCGACGTCGCCGCGCACCGGCAGGGATCCCTTCTTCAGATTGAAGGCAACCTGCGTCTTGGGATCGAGCAGCGTCTCGGCCAGCACCTCCTGCGCCTTGCTCTTGTCGGCATCCTTGAGCAGCGGGAAGTAGAAGGCGTCACCGCCCGTGGCTATCACCTCGTTCAGCCCAAGGCCTGGCAGGCAGGTGTAATCCTTGCCGGCGGTCTTGCCGGCAACCTGGAATTCGCCCTGTGCCCAGTCGCCCATGATCTGGCCAGCGGCCTTGCCGGTGATGACCAGGTTGGTCGCCTGGTTCCAGTCCTGCACATTGGTGTTCTTCGCCATCTTGCGGGCATCGTCCGCGGCCTTGAAGACCTTGGCGACTTCGGGCCCGGCGGCGAATTTGGCATCCTTGTCCTTGTAGACCTTGAGGAACGTGTCCGTGCCGCCCACTGCCGCAAGCAGGACGTCGAAGGCACCGGAGGATTGCCAGGCCTGTCCGCCGACGGCGAGCGGGATGATGCCGGCCTTTTCCAGCGCCGGCGCTGCCGCCACGAATTCATTCCAGTCCTTCGGCAACGGCACGCCGGCCTTCTCGAAGGCCTCGTTGGACAGCCACAACCACTGCCAGGAATGGATGTTGACGGGCACGCAATAGATCTTGCCGTCGATGGTGCAGCCGTCGAGCAGGCTCTTCGGCCGGACGACATCAGTCCACTTGCCCTTGGTGGCGACGTCGGTGAGGTCGCGCATCAGGCCGGCCTGCACCAGCTCTTCCGCCTGCCGGCCATGGTTGAATTGCGTGGCGCCCATCGGATCGCCACCGGTGATGCGGCTGATCATGATTGGCCGCGCCGTTCCGCCGGAGCCGGCAATGGCGCCGTCCACCCAGTGGTTGCCGGTCGCATCGAATGCCTTGGCAAGTTCCGCAACCGCCGCCGCCTCGCCGCCCGACGTCCACCAATGGGTGACTTCCAGGTCCGTCGCGGCCGCCTGGCCGGCAAACTGCAACGCGGCCGTCGCTGCCAGCGCAGCGGTCAAAAGTTTGTATCGCATTTCGGCTCCTCCCAGAATCTGAAACGTTACAGATTTTCGATACGGCAATTGCGCGGGCTGTGCAACCCATCAACGAAGCGCCCCCGATATTTTTTCGGACCGCGAACAAATTCGCATGAATGATCGCGCTTCTCATGCACTGCAGCATGGTTTGCTGCGGCGCAAACACCGAAATGCCGCCTGATACGGGCAAAAGGCGGCGGCAGAGGCGATTTCTCCTGGAATCCCAAGCGTTTCGCAAAAGAACCATCCACCTCGTGGGCGAGGGACATGTAACTCGATATGGCAATCTGTAACGTTTCAGTATATTGAGACTTTACCGGGGCTGGAACGCATATCGTATCGCCATGACGGCGATTGCCGACATGGCTCGCGGCTGCTATGCGCCTGACGGGCGGGACGAATGGACAGACAACGTACGGACAAGAGCGGGGAGACCTCGGCACAGGGACGGCCGACGTTGAAGACGCTTGCCTTCATGACCGGGCTCGGCGTCACCACCGTGTCACGCGCCTTGAAGGATGCCCCGGAAATCGGCGCCG
Organism: Mesorhizobium sp. M0088; assembly: GCF_040322895.1. NCBI lineage: Bacteria > Pseudomonadati > Pseudomonadota > Alphaproteobacteria > Hyphomicrobiales > Phyllobacteriaceae > Mesorhizobium > Mesorhizobium sp. M0088. The sequence goes on along the minus strand of NZ_JAMYUI010000005.1, from coordinate 50,656 downwards.
AAACCAGGCGCCGCGTCCAGCTCGTCGCCAAGCAAATCGGCTACCGGCCGAACCGCGCCGGCGTGCGTCTGCGCACCGGCAGGACCAATGTCATCAGCCTCGTGCTCAACACTGACCGCGAGATCATGAGCTTTGTCTCGGACATCATCTACGGCGTTTCGGAAGTGCTCGCCGAAACGCCCTATCACCTGATCGTCACGCCCTATTCCCGCTCGCAGGATCCGATGGAGCCGATCCGCTATCTCGTCGAGACCGGCTCGGCCGACGGCGTCATCATTTCGCGCACCCAACCGAACGATCCGCGCGCCCGCTACATGCTCGAGCACGGCATGCCCTTTGCCACGCATGGCCGCACCGACATGGGCCTCGTCCATCCCTACCATGACTTCGACAACCATGTTTTCGCGATGGAAGCCGTGCGCCGCCTGGCGAGCATGGGCAGGCACAAGTTGGCGCTTCTGTCGCCGCCGCCCGGGCTGACCTATTATGGCCACACGCTGAACGGCTTTGCCGATGCGCTGAGCGAGGTCGGAGCCAGCGAAATTCCGTTCAACACCGTTTCCATCGATCACACGATCGAGCAGATCAGGACCAGGACCGCGCAGGTGATGCGCCGCGAGAACAGGCCGGACGGCTTCGTCAGCAGCGCTGCCGCCGCGACACTGGCGATCGTCGCCGGCATCGAGGATGCCGGCCTCAAGCTTGGCCGCGACGTCGATGTCGTGTCCAAGCAGTCGTCGGACCTGTTGCATCTGTTCCGGCCGGAATTGCTCGTCGTCAACGAGAACTTCCGCCTGGCCGGCTCCGATCTCGCCCGCTCCGTGCTCGGCTGGATCGGCGGCGCCGCACCCGGCTCGTTGCAGCGCCTGGTCGCCACCAGCGAGGTTCAGGCGTTCAGCCCGCCGGTTTCCGTTTAGGCCCTTGGGCTAGCCAGCCGCACCGCTTCCCCACGGCCCATGGAAAGCGCCCTTGTCGTCGATGCGCTCGAAGCCGTGCGCGCCGAAGAAGTCGCGCTGCGCCTGGATCAGGTTCGAGGTGCCGCGGCCCTGGCGGTAGCTGTCGAAATAGGCAAGTGCGGAAGACAGCGCCGGCACCGGCGAACCGGCCTCCGAAGCCCTCGCCACGATACGGCGCAGCGACGGATGCGCTTCCTGCATCAGCGCGATGAAGGCCGGGGCCATCAGGAGGTTGGTCGAGGCGCCGCCCTTGCTGAAGGCTTCCGCCATGGTGTCGAGCATCTGCGAGCGGATGATGCAGCCGGCGCGCCAGATCCTGGCGATGGTCGGCATCGGCAGGTTCCAGTTGAATTCCTTGGAGGCGCCGCTCATCACCGCGAATCCTTGGGCGTAGGCGGCGATCTTGCCGGCGAACAGCGCCAGTTCCAGATCTTTCAGCAGGGCATCCTTGTCACCTGAAATCTTCGTGACGCCGGCGTTGCCATAGGCCTTTTCCGCCGCCAGCCGCTCGTCCTTGATCGATGACAGAACGCGTGCCGCCACCGCCGCCTCGATCGCCGTCGCCGGAATGCCGAGTTGCTGCGCCTCGATGACCGACCATTTGCCGGTGCCCTTCTGGCCGGCGCGGTCGAGGATGATGTCGACCACCGGCTTGCCGGTCTTCGGATCGTCTGATGCCAGCACCTTGGCGGTGATCTCGATCAGGTAGGAATTGAGCCGGCCCTTGTTCCAGTTGGAAAACACCGTGCCGATGTCCTTCGGCCCCATGCCCAAGCCGTCGCGCAAGATGCCGTAAATTTCGGCGATCATCTGCATGTCGGCATATTCGATGCCGTTGTGGATGGTCTTGACGAAATGGCCGGCGCCGTCGGTGCCGAGCCATGCCGCGCAGGGTTCGTCCTTGAACTTGGCGGAGATCGCCGTCAGCACCTTCTCGACGCGCTTCCACGAGTCCTCCGTGCCGCCGACCATGATCGACGGCCCGTGGCGCGCGCCCTCCTCGCCGCCGGATACGCCCATGCCGATGAAGGTGAGGTCCGAGCCGGAAAGCTCGGAGAAGCGCCGCATCGTGTCGCGGAAATTGGCGTTGCCGGCATCGATGACGATGTCATTGGCCGACAGCACGCCGCGCAGAGCCGCGATCTGTTCGTCGACCGGCTTGCCGGCCAGCACCATGATGATGATCGGGCGCGGCGGCCGGATGGCGGCGGCAAGCTCTTCCAGGCTGTAGCAGGGCACGACCATGTCCCTGAGCGCGCCGGCGTTCTCGATGAAAGCGTCGGTGTGCGCCCTGGTGCGGTTGAAAACAGCGATGCGGTGCCCGTGCTCGGCGATGTTGAGCGCCAGGTTGGAGCCCATCGTGCCAAGGCCGATCAGGCCGATTTCGGCATTTTCCATCGTTTCTTCCCTGCTTTCGGATCTTGTTGGTTCGAGCCCGCGATTTGCGGGGATGCCCATTCATCACGGGATGCCATTCTTCACGGGATGATTGACGGGCCTTTCGGGCCGCGTCAACCGCCTCGCCGAATTGTGTTGCGCGGATCGAACGTGAAGACCAGAGCCCGAGAAGATTGGCAATTGGCGCAGCCGCCGGGAAGTTCAGGTGCCGGCGTCGAGGGAAAAGCGGGTTCAGAAATTGTAGTTGGCATAGCCATGGTAGACCAAATCCACCATTGCGTCCCCTCCGGCAAAGAGCAGATTCACATTCCAAGGCGGGTTCCAAGGCGGGAAGGGAACCACGAACTCGGTTTCCTGGCCATGGCAAACTCCCACGACGCGCCAGTCGTCGCGGATGAAGCCGAACAGAGGTCCTCCCGACCACCCGTGGCCGGCGAAGTTTGTCGTTTCAAGCTCGCGCGCATGCTTGTCTCCGTCGACATCTCTGATGAAGGCAGCCAGCTCGACAGCCGGGTATCCGGCGGCGAAATCAGGATAGCCAGCGCTCATGTAAAGATGGTCGAAATACTCATCGTGGTCGTCGAAGGCCTGCGTACCCAGCCAGCCGCAGACGTTGCCAATCGGATCAATCGTCCTGCAGATTGCATAGTCGCTGGCATCCGCTTTGAACGCCATATCCCAGAAGCCGTCATGCCTGACGCCATACCAGTCGCTGACCCATGTGGAGCCGAAGCGAGGGGAGTGACCCGGGTACATAGCCGGCGTGAATTCGATTTGACAGTTGCCGCTGTAGTCCCACGGCATGACATGGCTGGCTGTCATCAACAGGTTCGGCCCAACCATGAAGGCGGTGCCTCCTGGAAGCTCCTTGCCTTCGGAGAAGGTGCGGATGTGGCCTATCGCCGACCAGGGAAACGCCACCAGATCCATGCCGATAGCCGTAAGCCCCGACCGCTTGACGGCAATATCGCCGTCCGGTCCAGCAAAGAACGGTCGCAACCGTGGGACCGTTCGCACGGCGAGATGGCGAGGAACATAGGCCTTGAGCAGATCCTCGTTTCGCCTGCCCGTGCGCGTCGGCTTGCCCTCAGGCCGCGCGACGGCCTTCGCAACAGGCAGGTTGAGCCTCGATTCCAATCGCGGCACATAGCCCTTCGGCGCAGAGACCCGCTCAGCCACCTTGCGGGCGTCCGGAAATCGGCCCAGGCTGAGATGATTGATGATGTCGACAGGCATCGGCTCCGTCGGATCACGATCAAGTTTTTCGATGAGAGCGCCAAGGTCGTTGTGCGCAGCCAGCGCCTTGAGGTTTGGTGGTCGCCTGTTGCGCCCGGCATTCTCGTTCCCCGCAGTGGAGAGGCGTTGATCCTTCTTCATGCGATTTGTCCTCGCTTGCCCTTGCCAATGCGCCTCGATAGGGCGAGACGACCGCGATTGGCATCGAAACCGAAGTGATGGCCGCCAAGGTCGAACGAAAGCGACCATTTTGACAGTCGTCATTTGCCGACTGGGTCGCTCCTTTTTGCGGGTGCTATTTCGTGAGGACAATAAGGCCGACGCTACGGCCTGATATCGACGGGCGCCTCGATCTTCACCATCTCGAAGTCCGAGACCAGGATGTCGATGCGCACCGTCCACCGGCCCGGCACCGGGATGACGAGGTTGTCGACGCGCCAGCTGCCGTCACCGGGCTTGCTCGCAGCGCGCTTCAGCGGCTCGATGCCGGAATCGGGTTTTGACAGCACAAGCGTCACCTCCTTGGCGTCGAGCGGGCCGAAATCGCCGCTCATGATGACCATCGAGGCAACGACCGGGCCGGCATGGCCGGGAGTGATGCTGAGATCGGCCATCGCTTGCAGCGCGTGGATATGAACCGACACCGGTTGCGCTGCCGCAATCGCCAGGGCTCGGGGCGGCGGTGTGAAGCGCCAGCCCGCGGCAACGCCGAAAATCGCCAACACGATCAACATCTCGACGCCGATCGAGCGGACCAGCCTGCGTTGAACTTCCGTCGATCCCGCCTCGGCCGATGCGGTGAGTTTCCAGCGATTGACGGCAGCAAGCGTGAACAGAAAGACCAGCAGCCCCAGCTTGATAAGCAGCAGCCTTCCATAGGCGGTCTCGACCAAAGCCGCGGGTGTCTGCACCTGGATGACGGCAAGCACGACGCCGGCAGCGGCAAGCACGGCCACCACGGGCAGGATCGCCCAAGAAAACCGCCGCAGGAATGGCGTGGCCCCCGCCGATTGCCCCTTCAGCGCCAGCCCGAGTGGGATCAATGCGCCGGCCCACAACGCGATGCCGACGCCGTGCAGGAACACCATCGGCCGCGTCAGCCACTGCGGTTCGGCGGCACTGGCATGGCCGCTGGCGGCAAGGGCAACCCCCACCCCGGCCAGGCCGACCAGCGCCAATGGTTTGGCGGTGGCGCGGGGACCGGCCAGCGACAGCAGGCCAAGGCCCAGCGCGATCAGCGCGACCAGCACTGTCCAGCCGAAACTGGTGCCGAGCCCGGTCCGCCAGACGACCGATTGTGCCAGATGGGAGAGCGGCGCCCCCAATGCGTCCAGACCTTGCAGGCCGAGCGACAGGCACGACGCGACCAGCCCGCTCAGGATTGCAGCTGCAACGAAGCGCTGCCCGGCACGGCCACTTCCGGCCAACCAGGCAAGCGCGAAGGCGCCGCCAACGCCGAGGAAAAGGCCGACGTAGAGAAAGATTTTGCCCGTCCAGATAGCCGACCGCAACGGCCAGTCGACGGCTTCGGATACGGCGGGCGGCTCGCTGGGCGCGCCGATGGAAAACAGCAGCGATCCGCCGACGGGATGACCGTCTGCGGAGATGACGCGCCAGCTCAAGACATGCGTGCCGGACTTGAGTGGCTGCGGATTGTCGATCTCGACGGTCTGGTCGCTGAGCCGGAATGACGTTAGCGGAACCGGCTTGCCGTCGGGCTTCACCAGCGTCAGCACCAGAGGCGAGACCGGCTCGCTGAAGGTCAGCGAGAACTGCGCCGGCCCCTGTGCCAGCACCGCGCCGTCGGCCGGGTCGGTCTTGATCAGCGCGGCATGGGCAAAGGCCTGATCCGACACGGCAAGGCTGGCAAGAAACACGATCACGGCCAACAGGCCGGCGGCAAGCCGGCCGGCGCGTTGGCCGGTCATGGAAGCCGTTTGCAGGAAGGAGGTCGTGCTCATGTCACCGCCACGAAAAGGAGCGGCGCGCTCGAAAGGGCGCGCCGCCTGGGAGATCATTTCTTCGGCAGCAGCTTGATGCCGGGTGCCGGGCTTTCCAGCGCGTCTTCATCCTGCCCTGCCGCCGGGATATCGATCCAGCGATCGGCGGCGCCGTCGCATTCCTGCACCACCGGGAAGTAGAGTTTTTGGCCCGCCGGGAGATCCGCCGTCAACGTCGCGCGGAAGACGAACTCGTCGTAGAATTCATCGGGCAGGCTGCCGGCGCTCCAGTCGACCTCCTTGACCCCGTCGGCAACCGCCTGACCGTAGAGTTGGTAGGATTTGTCGTACTTGCCCTTCTTGGTCTGTAGCGTCCAGCCAGGCTTCGGCATCGGCTTCACCGCGATCACCCCTTCCGGAATCTGCACGCGCACGGCGGTCGTCGCCTTGCCTTCGCAGCCATGCGGCACCCGCAAAACGGCCTTGTAGGTCGAGCCGACCGCCGCCTCCTGGGTTTCGAACGTGATATGCGCGAAGGCGGCGCTGGTTCCGAGCGCGAGAAGTGCGCCGGCCGACAAAAGATATTTGTTCATGATGGTCCCTCGGATTTTCAAAATTTGTCGAACCGGCCGGATCAATTGGCGTGATCGTCCATGGCGCCACCGCCCATGCCTTCGACAGCGAAATCGACGCTGACGGCGCCGGCCTTTTCGAAGGTCAGGGTGGCGGAGAACTTTTCGCCCTGTTTGGGTTGCCGCTTCAGGCCGATGAACATCAAATGATAGCCGCCAGGCGCAAGGGCGACCTTGCCGCCGGCCGGAATTTCCAGGCCGCCGGCAACCGGCCGCATGGTCATGACGCCGTCCTTGACGCCCATCTCATGCAGCTCGGTCTTTTCAGAAACATCGGAGGAAATCGACACCAGCCGGTCCGGTGCACTGCCGTTGTTGGTGACGGTGAAATAACCCCCGGCCACTTTGGCGCCGGCCGGTGTGGCGCGCGACCAAGGGTGGCCGACCTCGAGATCGCCAACCTTGAACTCATGCGCGAGGACGGACTGGGCGCCTGTGAACAGCAGCGCAAGTGCCAGCACGGCAATGCCGACACGCTCTTCGATGCCGCGTAGAATGCCGCCTGGCGCAGGACGCGCGGCGTCAGTGAAAAAATAGGACATGGTTGCTCCATGAAATGAAGGTCGCGCCGTTGCCGGTCGCGAGCAGTTTGATCTTTGGATGGGTACGCCCACGAAAAGTTCCGCCGGGCAAACAGGCTCAGGCCGTCAGCGGCGGCGCGCGCGGGTTCGACGGCGAGCGCTCACGCGCAAAGTCGAGATGGATGGCCGCCGGAAAAACAAAGGCGACCGTTTTTAAGGAAAGGCTGCCCAGCGCCAGGCCAGCACCGGGCGGCGGCGCAAAGGCCGCCGAAACCATGCTGCAGCCGAGCACGCAGCATGCCGGAAGATGGGACGGCTGCTGGTTGCCGCCGGGAAGCTGGGCTGCGCCCTCATGGGTGCAGATGACGTTGCCAAAGGCGTCGAGCTGCGATGCATTGGGACCGGTGCCGAAGGCGAATGCTCCGAGCGTCGACTGGAGCAACAGCAGATAGGCCGCGACCAGCGCGACCGGCATGCTCCACCGTCTCCTCGATACGCTCAAAGCCCTGCCTCTTCGCAGCAATGCGACATTCCTAGCACAGGGCTGGCGGGTGGAAAATCGCCAAATCGCCGCGGCGCCAACGCGGCAGGGTCAATGCATGTCGCCCCAAAGTGTATAGCGGCTTTGGGACAACGACATGCATGAAACGAGACTCCGAGCCGCGATGCGACTCAGGATTTTTGCAGCGACCGGCTCTCCGGGATCGAGGTCAGCAATGTCTGGCGCGCCGACTTCAGGTGCTTGCGGCAAGCGGCGTCGACCTTGCCGAGATCGCGTGATTTCAGCGCCTCTATGTAGACCAGATGCTCACCGATGGCGACTTCGTTGCGCTCGCGTTCCTGCGCCTTGTTCCACTGGTAATGATAGTGGAAGATCATGGCGATGACATCGTAGAAATCGACGATGAAGCGGTTGCGCGACGCCCGGTGGATGAGCCGGTGGAAGCGCTCGTCGAGTTCGGAGAACTCGGTGAAGCGGGCGGCTATGTCGCCTGCCAACTGGCGATGCTCGTCTTCCAGGCGGTCGAGATCGGTCCAGACCGCGCTGTCCTGCGGTAGAGCGGCAAAGGCGGCCGCCGAGCGCAGTTCGAACATCTCGCGGATTTCGGTCAGCTCCAGCGCGAAGGCGCGGGTAAAGCCCTTCAGCACCCAATGGCTGTTGCGGCGCTTCTCGATCAGGCCGAAGCGGGAGAAGCGGATCAGGAACTCGCGCACGCTGGTGGTGCCGACGCCGATCTCACGCGCCAGTTCGAGTTCGTTGATCTGCATGCCGGCTTCGGCGCCGCCGGCGAGCAGCCTGCGCATGAACGACCGTTCGATGATCTCGGCCAGCGTGTCGGTCTCTTCTTCGGGGAAAAAATCGTCCGGACGCGCTTCGCGCAGCACCGTCTTGGCGCGCTTGTCCCAGGCGATCAGCCCTGTCTCTTCCATGCGCGCAAGAATGGTGCGGACGGTCGTACGGCTGACGCCAAGCAAGGTGCCCAGTTCCGGCTCCGAAGGCAGGCTGCGCGTTTCGTCGAGCAGCCGCAGGCAGCGGTTGTAGGCATCCTTGTAGACGTTGTTGCTCTTCGACATCCCTGACCCGTTGCACGCCGTCGCTTGCGGCGGCCGGTTTGAAGCGCAATATGACGTTCCCATGGCCCTGAGAAGCGAAATTGCTTCCCGGAACAACCCAGACATGCGGAACTCCCCACGAAAAAACAATTGACGCAAAACTGTTTTTTCACGATAAAAGACATTATCTCTAAACAGACGCGTGTCAATCCGTCCGCGCAACCCAGGATCACCCAGGAAACCGCCCGTGAACGCCTCCAACTGCATTCTCCTGTCCCCTGCCGACAATGTCGCCGTCGCCAACGGCCGCATCGAGATTGGCACCGCGCTGCCGGGCGGTGCCGTCGCCAGTGCGCTGATCGAGCCCGGCCACAAGGTGGCGATCAAGCCGATCGCCGCCGGCGAGGCCGTGGTGAAATACGCCCAAGCGATCGGTCGAGCGACACAGGATATTGCAGCGGGCGAGCACGTTCATTCGCACAATCTGGTTTTCGAATCAGGCCGCTTGCCGGTCGTGCCGCCGAGCGAGGCCGAGCACGCGACGGAGACCGATCGCGCCCGCACCTTCATGGGCTATCGCCGCGCCGATGGCCGCGCCGGCACGCGCAACTTCATCGGCATCGTCGCCAGCGTCAATTGCTCGGCCACCGTCTGCCATTCCATCGCCGACACCGCCAACCGCACGCTTTTGCCTAACTATCCCGGCATCGACGGTTTCGTGCCGATCGTGCACGGCCAGGGCTGCGGTATGAGCGGCACCGGCGACGGCATGATGGTGCTGCACCGTACACTCGCCGGCTACGCCCGCCACCCGAATTTCGGCGGCGTGCTGATGGTCGGCCTCGGCTGCGAAGTCAACCAGCTCACCCTATACGGCCAGAAGGGCGTCGCTGCGGGCAAACGCCATTTCAACATCCAGGACGCCGGCGGATCGCGCAAATCGGTCGAAAAAGCGATGGGCGTGCTGGCCGAGATCGCCGAGGAAGTCGGCCAGCTGAAGCGTGAGCCGATCCCGGTCAGCGAGATCGTCGTCGGCCTGCAATGCGGCGGCTCGGACGGCATGTCGGGCATCACGGCCAATCCGGCGCTGGGCGCGGCTGTCGATATCCTGGCTGGCGTCGGCGGCATCGGCATCCTCTCCGAGACCACGGAGATCTACGGCGCCGAGCATCTGCTTGCCTACCGCGCGGCAACGCCGGAGATCGCGCAGAAGCTCGACGGTTTCGTGAAATGGTGGGAGGACCACGTCGCCAAGCATGGCGCCTCGATCGACAACAACCCCTCGCCCGGCAACAAGCGCGGCGGTCTCACCACCATCCTGGAGAAGTCGCTCGGCGCGGTCGCCAAGGGCGGTCAGACGCCCCTCAACGGCGTCTTCGGCTACGCCGAAAAAGTCACTGGCAGCGGCCTCGTGTTCATGGACACGCCCGGCTACGACCCGGTTTCGGCGACCGGCCAGGTGGCGGGCGGCGCCAACGTCATCGTCTTCACCACCGGCCGCGGCTCATGCTTCGGCTGCCGCCCGACGCCGTCGATCAAGGTCGCCACCAACTCCACCATGTACCACCAGATGGAAGAGGACATGGACGTCAATTGCGGCGTCATCGCCTCGGGTGAAAAGACCATCGCCGGCATGGGCCGCGAGATCTTCGAACTGATCGTCGAGACGGCTTCCGGCCGCAAGACCAAGAGCGAGGACTTCGGCTACGGCGACAACGAGTTCGTGCCCTGGCATCTGGGCGCAACACTTTAGATTTTACTGATATAAGTAGACTGCGCGCCGGTCAGCGGCGGGCAACGGGGAGGTTGTGCATGGAAAGACGCCGCATCGGCCAGACAGCGCTGGAAGTCACCGAGGTCAGCTTCGGCGGCGCTGCACTTGGCGGCCTTTACCGCGCCTGTTCGCGCGAAGCGGCGATGGAGACGCTGCAGGGCGCCTGGGATGCCGGCCTGCGCTATTTCGACACCGCACCCTTCTACGGTTTCGGCCTGTCGGAGCGCCGCTTCGGCGACTTCCTGCGCTACAAGCCGCGCGATTCCTATGTGCTGTCGACCAAGGTCGGCCGGCTGTTCCGCCCGGTGCCGGACGATCAGGTTCCCGATCACTCCTATGTCGATCCGCTGCCCTTCGCGCTCGACTACGACTATTCCTATGACGGCATCATGCGGTCGGTCGAGTTCAGCTATGCGCGGCTTGGCCTAAACAGGATAGACATCCTGTTTGTCCACGACATCGGCGCCTACACCCATGGTGTCGAGAAGACCAAGCTGCACTTTCGCGACCTGATGGACGGCGGCCTCAAGGCACTTGAAGAGCTGAAACGGTCCGGCGTCATTTCCGCCTATGGGCTTGGCGTCAACGAAGTGCAGATCTGTCTGGACGTGATGCGCGAGGCGCCGCTCGACTGCATCCTGCTCGCCAGCCGCTATTCCTTGCTCGACCGCAGCGCCGAAGCGGAGTTGCTGCCCCTATGCCGGGCGCGGCAGACCTCCTTGGTCATTGGCGGCGTGTTCAACTCCGGTATCCTGGCGACCGGGCCGGTGCAAGGCGCACATTTCGACTACCGCCCTGCCAGCCATGACGTGCTCGACCGCGTCGGCGCAATGGAAAGGATCGCCGCCGAGGGTGGCTATCCGCTCGCCGCCGCAGCGTTCCAATTCCCCTTGCATGAACCTGCCGTCGCCACCGTGCTGACCGGCACCGCCAAGCTGGCGAACCTGACGCGCAACCTCCAACTGCTCGACATCGACGTGCCGGAGACGGAATACGCGAGATATCGTCCCCACACGCTGGTGCAGGAGATGGTGTGAAACTCCATATTCTTGTTCTTGCGGTCACACGAAGGAATGGACATTCTATATTGACGAAATGATGGAATTAATATTCCATACGTTCCCGGAACGGAACGGAAGTGCGACGGCGCCAATGGGGAGCAGCGCGGTGGATTTGCCTCTGCCAGGCCTCGCAAGGACTGATCAAACAGCGCTTGCATCGATCTGTTCGATGCATTATCAAAACATGGCAATTGTTTTTTATTGATAAAGTTCTGTTTTGGATCACGCCTATCCGGACGGAGCTTCCGTATCGTTCACCGGGCGACTTAGGGAGGAAACCTCATGAAATTCGTGACCAGCATTCTCAACCGCCGCGCCGTCATGGCGCTGGCAGCAGCTTCGATGCTCGCCGGCGTCATGCATTCGGCGCCGGTTTCGGCGGCGGACGTCACCATTCCGATCATCGTCAAGGACACCACGTCGTTCTACTGGCAGATCGTTCTGGCCGGCGCCCGCAAGGCCGGCAAGGATCTCGGCGTCAACGTGCCGGAACTCGGTGCCCAGGCTGAAACCGACGTCAACGGCCAGGTCTCGATCCTCGAGAACGCCGTTGCCAGCAACCCGGCGGCGATCGTCATTGCGCCGACCGAGTTCAAGGCGCTTGGCAAGCCGATCGATGAAGCCGCTGCCAAGGTCAAGGTCATCGGCATCGACTCCGGCGCCGACTCCAAGGCCTTCACCTCGTTCCTGACCACCGACAACGTCCAGGGCGGCCGCGTCGCTGCCGACGGCCTCGCAGCCGCCATCGGCGCCGCCAACGGCGGCAAGATCGAGGGCGACGTCGCCCTGATCACCAACGCGCCGGGCGCCGGCTCGCTCGAACAGCGCAAGCAGGGCTTCACCGAACAGCTGGCCGCCAAATATCCGGGCCTCAAGCTGGTCGCCGATAAATATGCCGACGGCCAGGCCACCACCGGCCTCAACATCGCCACCGACCTGATCACCGCCAACCCGAACCTCAAGGGCATCTTCGCTTCCAACCTGATCATGGCGCAGGGCGTCGGTCAGGCTGTCGCGGAAAACAGCCTTGGCGGCAAGCTGGCGCTGGTCGGTTTCGACAGCGACGAGAAGCTGATCAAGTTCCTCAACGACGGCGTCATTTCCGCCCTCGTCGTCCAGGATCCGTACCGGATGGGCTATGACGGCATCAAGACCGCACTCGCCGCTTCCAAGGGCGAGAAGGTCGAAGCCAATGTCGACACCGGCGCCAATCTGGTGACCAAGGACAACATGAAAGACCCCAAGATCGACGCGCTGCTCAATCCGAAGCTCTGAGCCGTCGCATCCGCAATGGTCTCCGGGGCACCTCGCCCCGGAGACAAGCTGCCGCACAAACGGCTTGGCAATCCATAAGCGTAGGCTAGGCTGTTTTCGAGACATATCCTTGTCTCGCCGCGTGCCAATCGTGAGGCCAATCTGGGAGGATTGTCATGACATCGACGGCGCAGGAACTGCATCCGGCCCCTGTGCTGGAACCGGGGCGGACCATCCTCGAATTGCGCGGGCTGGAGAAGCGCTATCCCGGCACCCACGCGCTGAAGCCGGTCGACCTCGCCTTCAAGTCCGGTGAGATCCACGCCATCGTCGGCGAGAACGGCGCCGGCAAATCCACGCTCATCAAGCTTCTGACCGGCGTCATGCCGCGCACCTCCGGAGAGATCGCCTGGGAGGGCCAGCCGGCCGCCCTGGCGACGCCGCACGAGGCGATGGCGCTCGGCATCAATGCCGTGCACCAGGAAGTCGTGCTGTGCCGTCACCTGACGGTCGCCGCCAACATGTTCCTCGGCGAGGAGAATTCGCGTTTCGGCATCCTGCAGCAGCGCGCCATGGTCAGGCAGGCGCAGACGATCATCGACGACCTCGGCTTCGACCTGCCGGCGCATGTCACGCTTGGCGACCTGACCATCGGCCAGCAGCAGTTGATAGCCGCCGCCCGCGCCACCGTGCGCGGCACCAAATTCCTGATCTTCGACGAGCCGACCGCCTACCTCACCCGCAAAGAGGCCGACCAGCTTTTCACCTTGATCCGCCGGCTGAAGAGCGAAGGCGTGACGATCATCTACATCAGCCACCGCATGGAGGAAGTGTTCGAGCTCGCCGACCGTGTTTCCGTGCTGCGCGACGGCACGCTGGTCGGCACCCGCAACATCGCCGAGACCAACGATGCCGAACTGGTCAAGATGATGATCAACCGCTCGATCGAGCAGGTCTACCACAAGGAGCATTTCACGCCGGGCGCCGCCCTCATCGAGGCGAGGAACCTGTCCGGCAAGGGCTTCGAAAATGTCTCGATGACGGTCCGCGCCGGCGAGATCGTCGGACTCTATGGCCTGATCGGCGCCGGACGCAGCGAGTTCGTCACCACGCTTTACGGCCGCCACCGCAAATCCGCCGGCCAGATCCTCTGGGAAGGCAAGGAGGTGCAGGTCAATTCCGAGCATGACGCGATCAAGCTCGGCATGGCGCTGGCGCCGGAAAGCCGCCGCGACCAGGGCCTCTGCCTCAACCTGCCGGTCGGCTTCAACCTCAACCTGCCGATCTACAAGCGTATCTCGAACAATCTGCTGATTTCGAGCACGCAGGAGAAGACGCAAGCCGATCGCCAGATCGCCGATCTGCGCATCAAGACACCGACGCGCGGCGCGCTGGCATCCAGCCTGTCGGGCGGCAACCAGCAGAAGATCGTCATCGGCAAATGGCTGGCGCACGGCGCCAAGCTGTTCATCTTCGACGAACCGACGGTCGGCGTCGATGTCGGCACCAAGGCCGAGATCTACCGCCTGTTCAGCGCACTTTTGTCAAAGGGAGCCGGCATCATCCTGATCTCGTCCTATCTGCCGGAAGTCTATGAACTCGCCGACACGCTGCATGTGTTCCGGCGCGGCAAACTGGTGGCGACGCACGGTTTTCACGCCGCCAGCCACGAGGATATTCTCACTCAGGCGCTCGCCGAGAAACAAGAAAAGCTGGGAGGACAGATATGAGCACCGAGGCGATCGCCGTCGAAAAACCGAAGCGCAACTACAACGTCCTGTTTGGGCTGACGCTTTTGGCGCTGCTGGTTCTGCTCTGGATTCTTCTCTCCGTGGCGACCACGAGCTTCGCCTCCGCCAACAACATGGCCAATCTCTTGCGCCAGGGCTCGATGATCGCCATCATGGCGGTCGGCCAGACCTTCGTCATCATCACCGGCGGCATCGACCTGTCGGTCGGCGCCGTGGTCGGTTTCGCCACGGTGGTCGTGGCCATGATGATCAATGCCGGCTTCCCCATCTGGCTCGCCATTCTGGTGACGCTGCTGGTCGGCGTCGCCATCGGCATGTTCCACGGCTTCGGCATCGTCAAGATGGGCCTGCCGCCCTTCATCATCACGCTGGCAACGCTGACCTCGCTGCGCGGCATCGGCCTTTTGATGACCAACGGCAATTCGATCAACATCAACAGCGACACCTTCACCGCCTTCTCTCGCAATTCCTTCATCGGCATCCCCAACCTGTTCTGGATGGTGATCCTGGTCGGCATTCCAGCCTATATCTTCCTCCACCACAGCCGCTGGGGCCGATACCTGTTTTCGGTCGGCTCCAACGCCGAGGCTTCGCGTCTGTCCGGCGTCAATGTCCAGCGAACCATCTACATGGCCTACACGCTGTCGGGCCTGTGCGCCGCCTTTGTCGGCGTGCTGCTGGCCGCCCGCATCGGCATCGGCAACCCGACGCAGGCCGAGGGCTGGGAGCTGCAGGCGATCGCGTCTTCCGTCATTGGCGGCACCTCGCTGTTCGGCGCCGTCGGCTCGGTGCATGGGCCGCTGCTCGGCGCCTTCATCCTGGCCACCATCAACAACGGCGCCAACCTGCTCAACGTCAATTCGTTCTGGCAGCGCATCATCACCGGCGCGCTGATCATCATCATCGTCTACTTCGACGGCCTGCGCCGCCGCGGCAAGTAGCGATCCCGCAATCAACCGCCGGCCCGCCACACCAACGGGCCGGCGATTTCATGACTGGATTAGCGCATGAAAGCCGTCCTCTGCCGTTCGCCCGGCGATCTCGTCCTTGAAGACCGGCCCGCACCAGAGGCACCGCCTCCCGGCTGGGCGCTGGTGGCGGTCAGCCATGTCGGCATCTGCGGCACCGACTACCACATTTTCGAGGGCAAGCACCCGTTCCTCGCCTATCCCCGCATCATGGGCCATGAGGTGTCGGGAACGATCGTCGAGACCGGCGACGGCGTCGATCTTGCCGTTGGTGAGCCCGTGGTGATCAACCCCTATCTTTCCTGCGGCAAGTGCATCGCCTGCCGGCACGGCAAGCCCAATTGCTGCGTCAGGATCGAGGTGCTGGGCGTGCATCGCGACGGCGCCATGTGCGAACAGATCCTGGTGCCGGCGCAAAATCTCTATCCGGCCAACGGCCTGTCGCTGGCCGACGCCGCCGCAGTCGAGTTCCTGGCCATCGGCGCGCATGCCGTGCGGCGCGCCCGCGCCGACCCCGGCGCCCGCACGCTGGTCATCGGCGCCGGCCCGATCGGGCTCGGCACCGCCATCTTCGCCCGCATCGCCGAACTCGACGTGACGCTGCTCGACATGAGCAGTGAAAGGCTCGCCTTCGCCGCAAATGAGCTTGGTTTCCAGACCCTCGACGGCTCGCGCGGCGCGGTGCCCGATCTGGTCAGGCAAGCGACATCAGGCGAAGGCTTCGATGTGGTCTTCGACGCCACCGGCAACACCCAGTCGGTGCAGTCGGCCTTTGCCCATGTCGCGCATGGCGGCACCTTGGTACTGGTCTCCGTTGTCAAGGACGACATCAGCTTTTCCGATCCGGAATTCCACAAGCGCGAGATGACGCTGATCGGCAGCCGCAACGCCTTGCGCGCCGACTTCGATCACGTCGCCGCCTCGATCCGCAACGGCGCCGTTCCCCTGGCCAAGCTCGTTACACACCGCACCACACTCGCCGGCACGCCGCGCGATCTGGCTCGTTGGGCACATGAGAAATCCGGCCTGATCAAGGCTGTGATCGAGGTCGGATCATAACATGGCAAACGGCGAAGCCGGTCCTCAAATGCGCCGCCGCTGGCAAGTGAATGCGGCCGAGCTGGGCCGGGCACTCCCTACAGCGCCGACAGCTTCAGCTCCACCCGTTCGGCCGGAAAGCGCGACTCGGAAAACTGGATCGGCTGGCCGCCCGGCGTGACGTTGACGGCAACCGTGACCAGCACGATGGCGCCCGGCTGCAGGTCGAGGTCGGCAAGGTCCGCCGCATCGGCATGGCGCGCCGACAGCACGGTCGATTGCCGGAGATAGTCGTCGATGCCGAAACGCGCCAGCGATGCGGTGATCGACCCTGTTTCCGCCATCGCGGCATCGATGCCGGCAAAGCGCCGGGCCTCGAACCAGCCGGCAGCGCGCGACACCGGCCGTCCGTCGGCTTCGCCGCGCGTTTCCAGCCGGATCACATCGGCTCCCTTGGGAAGACCCAGTCCCTCGGCGACGCGCTGGCTGGCCGGCTCGACCGACGAGGCGAGCAGGACGATGTGCCGTTCCGTCGTTTGCCCTTGCAGCCCTGTCGAAAAACGTGTGCGCGCCCCGATCGGATAGGACAGCCGCTTGCGCGACAGCACGAAGGTGCCGCGCCCCTGCTCGGCCCGCAGCACGCCTTCCCTTACAAGGGCTGATATGGCGTTGCGCACCGTGTGACGGTTGACGCCATAGCGTTCTGCCAGCGCCACCTCCGGCGGCAGCGCTGCATTCTCCGTGAAATCGCCGATGGCGATCGCATGCAGGATCTTGTCGGCGATCTGCCGCCACAGCGAAACGCCACTGCGCCGCTCGATGCTGTCCGCTAACAGCCGCCCGACCATCATTGCCCCAACCTTCCAGCGCCCAGTCTTCTATCGCTGTCATCCACCCGTCATGGACACGCGTTAGATAATAGATATAATTTGTATAGTTGTCTACATCAATAGACAAATTGACAAAGAGGAATGCTGCTGATGCGAGGACAGGAAGCCCGCGACCAGGCCGAGCGCAAAGCCGCCATGGCAACCCTTACGCAATCCAGCGGCGATGACATCGTACGGCTCTGGAATGAGGCCGGACTGCCTTCGGACGCCGAGTTGCTGCGCGGCCCCGAAACCGGCCTTGTCACCCTGCGCGGCCGCATCGGCGGCGGCGGCGCCCCTTTCAATGTCGGCGAGGCGACCGTTACCCGCGCCACCGTCCGGCTGCCCTCCGGTCAGGTCGGCCATTGCTATGCGCTTGGCCGCGACAAGCAGAAGGCGAAGCTGGCGGCCATTGCCGACGCGCTGTGGCAGGACCCTGCCCGCCGCAATGAGGTCGAGACCGGGCTGATAGCGCCCCTGCGGTCGGCTCTGACCGCAGCGCATGAAAAACGCCGCGCCGAGACGGCGGCAACGAAGGTGGATTTCTTCACCATGGTTCGCGGAGAAGACTGATGGACATTGCAGCGCAATCGATCGAGGGCGGTTTCGCCGATCCGGTCTTCGACGCCCAGACCGTGTTCCGCGCCGTCATGGACGCAATGGCTCGGCCGGGCAGCGTGCAGCCGCTGCCGGCCTTCGCCCGCCCGATGGCGCCGCTCTCGGCGACCGCCGGCGCCATCGCACTGGCGCTGTGCGACAACGACACCCCGCTCTGGCTCGACCAGGCCCTGCAAGCTTCCGCCGCGATCAGATCCTGGCTTGGGTTCCACACTGGCGCGCCCGTGGCCAACACACCGGCCGATGCGCATTTCGCCTTCATCGCGGCCCCGGCCGAGATGATGTCGCTTGATGGTTTTTCGCAGGGCACGCAGGACTATCCCGACCGTTCGACCACGTTGATCCTGCAAGTCGGCGATCTCGTCTCCGGCACGCCGCTGTTGCTCGAAGGTCCCGGCATCGAAACCAGCGCCACGATCGCGCCGGCACAGATGCCGCGCCATTTCGTCGAGCAGTGGAAACAGAACATCAAGCGCTTTCCGCGTGGCGTCGACATCATCCTCGTCACATCAGGCGGCATTGCCTGCCTGCCGCGCACGACGCGCATTAAGACGATGGAGGCGTAAGATGTATGTCGCGGTAAAAGGTGGCGAAGCCGCAATCGCCAACGCCCACAGCCTGCTTGCCGACCGCCGGCGCGGCGACCGTTCGGTGCCGGCGCTTCGCCTCGACCAGATCGTCGAACAGCTGGCGCTCGGCGTCGACCGGGTGATGAGCGAAGGCTCGCTCTACGATCGGGAGCTGGCCGCCCTAGCCATCGTCCAGGCGCGCGGCGACATGATCGAGGCGATCTTCCTGGTGCGCGCCTATCGCACCACGCTGCCACGCTTCGGCTACTCCAAGCCGATCGACACCGCCACCATGCTGGTCGAGCGACGTGTGTCGGCGACCTACAAGGATCTGCCCGGCGGCCAATTGCTCGGGCCCACCTTCGACTACACGCACAGACTGCTCGATCCCGAGCTTGCCGCGGGGGCCGAGGTCGCCGAGCCCTTGCTGCGCGAGACGGAAGCGCAAGCCATGCCGCGCGTTTCGGCCATCCTCGCCCGCGAAGGCTTGATCGAACCGGATGGCGACATGCCGCAGGACCATGTCCCCGGCGACATCACCCGCGAGCCGCTGGAATTCCCAATGGCGCGCGACATCCGGCTGCAGGCGCTGTCGCGCGGCGATGAGGGGTTTTTGCTGGCGCTCGGCTATTCCACCCAGCGCGGCTATGCCCGCAACCATCCCTTTGTCGGCGAGATCCGCATCGGCGAGGTCGAGCTCGAGCTCGACGTTCCCGAACTGCCCTTCGCTGTCCCGCTCGGCACTGTCCGTGTCACCGAATGCCAGATGGTCAACCAGTTCAAAGGCTCAGCCAAGGCGCCGCCGCAGTTCACCCGCGGCTATGGCCTCGTCTTCGGCCAGAGCGAGCGCAAGGCGATGGCGATGGCGCTCTGCGACCGGGCGCTGCGCGCGAAGGAGCTCGGCGAGGATGTCGTCGCCGCGGCCCAGGACGAGGAGTTCGTCATCTCACACTCCGACAATGTCCAGGCGACCGGCTTCGTCGAGCATCTGAAGCTGCCGCACTATGTCGATTTCCAGGCCGAACTCGACCTCGTGCGCCGCATGCGCGCCGAACACGACGCCCACCAAAACCCCGTGAAGGTCGAAGAGAAGCGGGAGGCCGCGGAATGATCGAAGGGCTTTCCCACATGACCTTCATCGTCCGCGATCTCGAGCGGATGACCAAAATCCTCGAGGGCGTATTCGACGCACGCGAAATCTATGCCAGCGATGCCGAGCAGTTCTCGGTGTCGCGCGAAAAATTCTTCCTGATCGGCGACATCTGGGTCGCCATCATGGAGGGCGAGCCCTTGCCGGAGCGCAGCTACAACCACATCGCCTTCAAGATCGATGACGCCGATTTCGACCACTATGCCGAGTGCATCGGCAAGCTCGGCCTCGACATGCGCCCGCCGCGCCCGCGCGTCGAGGGCGAGGGCCGCTCGATCTATTTCTACGACGACGACAACCACATGTTCGAACTGCACACGGGCACGCTCAATGAGCGGCTGGCGCGCTACGCCAAGGGATTTGAGGTCGCATCATGACCGACATCGCCACCTACAACTTCGCCTATCTCGACGAACAGACCAAAAGGATGATCCGCCGCGCGATCCTCAAGGGCATCGCCATCCCGGGATATCAGGTGCCGTTCGCCTCGCGCGAAATGCCGATGCCCTATGGCTGGGGCACTGGCGGCGTCCAGGTCACCGCTTCGATCATCGGCCCAGACGATGTGCTCAAGGTGATCGACCAGGGCGCCGACGACACCACCAACGCGGTCTCGATCCGCGCCTTCTTCAAGAAGGTCGCCAACGTCGCGGTGACGACCGACACCGCCAGCGCCACCATCATCCAGACCCGTCACCGCATTCCCGAGCATCCGCTGACGGCGGGCCAGGTGCTGGTCTACCAGGTGCCCATCCCGGAACCCTTGCGCTTCCTCGAGCCACGCGAGACCGAAACGCGGAAAATGCATGCGCTGGAAGAATACGGCCTCATGCATGTGAAACTTTACGAGGACATCGCCAAACACGGCCGCATCGCCACCACCTATGCCTATCCGGTCAAGGTCGAGGGCCGCTATGTGATGGACCCGTCGCCGACGCCGAAATTCGACAATCCCAAGATGCACCGCTCGCCGGCGCTGCAGCTGTTCGGCGCCGGGCGCGAAAAGCGCATCTATGCGGTGCCGCCCTTCACCGAAGTGGTCAGCCTCGACTTCGAGGATCATCCGTTCGAGGTGCAGACCTTCGACCAGCCCTGCGCGCTGTGCGCGGCCGAGAATGTCTATCTCGACGAGGTCATCCTCGACGACCATGGAGGCCACATGTTCGTCTGCTCCGACACGGATCATTGCGAGAAGCGGCGGGCGGACGGCCATCACGGCCACCTTGCTCCAGAAAACCATCTTGCCTCGGAAAAAATGGAGCCGGCGCAATGACCGACGAACCGCTGCTGCGCGTCTCGGCGCTCTCCAAATTCTACGGCTCGCGCGTCGGCTGCGACAACGTCTCCTTCGACCTGTGGCCGGGCGAAGTCCTGGCTGTGGTCGGCGAGTCCGGCTCCGGCAAGACGACATTGCTCAACTGCCTGTCGACGCGGCTATTGCCCTCCTCCGGCACCGCCAGCTACCGCATGCGCGACGCCCAGTTCCGCGAGCTCTACCGCATGAGTGAGGCCGAGCGCCGCTTCCTGATGCGCACCGACTGGGGGTTTGTCCACCAGAACCCGGCCGACGGCCTGCGCATGACGGTGTCGGCCGGCGCCAATGTCGGCGAGCGGCTGATGGCGGTCGGCGACCGCCACTACGGCAAGATCCGCGCCACCGCCGTCGACTGGCTATCGCGCGTCGAGATCGACGAGGACCGCATCGACGACGAGCCCCGCGCCTTTTCCGGCGGCATGCGCCAGCGCCTGCAGATTGCCCGCAACCTCGTCACCGGCCCGCGTCTGGTGTTCATGGACGAGCCAACCGGCGGCCTCGACGTCTCGGTCCAGGCGCGCCTGCTCGACCTGCTGCGCGGTCTGGTCACCGATCTTGGTCTGGCGGCCATCGTCGTCACCCATGACCTTGCCGTGGCGCGGCTTTTGTCGCAGCGCATGATGGTGATGAAGGACGGCCGCGTCGTCGAAAGCGGTCTCACCGACCGCGTGCTCGACGACCCGCGCGCGCCTTACACGCAATTGCTTGTTTCCTCGATTCTGCAGGTTTGACGATGACGCAAACGACTGACGATTGGAGAACCTTCTGATGGCAACCCCGCTCGTTGTTTCCGGCGTTGCCAAGAGCTTCACCATGCATCTGCGTGACGGCATCAAACTGCCTGTTGTCGCCGGTGTCTCGTTCTCGATCAGGGCCGGCGAATGCACCGTGCTCGGCGGCCCGTCCGGTGCCGGCAAGAGCTCGATCCTGAAGATGCTCTACGGCAACTACGCCGTCGACGAAGGCCAGATCATCGTCACGCATGATGACGGGCTGATCGACCTGGCCACCGCCAGCCCTCGCACCGTGCTTGCGGTGCGCCGGCAAACGATCGGCTATGTCAGCCAGTTCCTGCGCACCGTGCCGCGCGTTTCGGCGCTCGATGTCGTCGCCGAACCGCTGGTCGAGCGCGGCGAGGATCGCGAGATTGCCCGCGGCAAGGCGCGCGCCTTGCTGGCACAGCTCAACCTGCCGGAGAAACTCTGGGCTTTGCCGCCTGCGACCTTTTCCGGCGGCGAGCAGCAGCGCGTCAACATCGCGCGCGGCTTCATCACCGAGCATCCGATCCTGCTGCTCGACGAACCGACCGCTTCGCTCGACGCCAGGAACCGCGATGTCGTGATCGAACTCATCGCCGCCAAGAAGGCGGCTGATGTCGCCCTGCTCGGCATCTTCCATGACCACGACGTGCGCGAGGCGGTTGCCGACCGCATCATCGACGTCACCGCGTTCGCGTCCGGAAAAATCGCTGCATGACCGGGAAATTGTCCGAGACGCCGCTGGTCCACCCGACGGCGGATGTACAGAATTCGACGCTCGGCCGCTGGACCGAGATCGCCGACCGCAGCCGGGTCTCGGAAAGCGAACTCGGCGACTATTCTTACATGATGCAGGACTGCTCCGTCTGGTGCGCGACAATAGGCAAATTCGCCAACATCGCCGCCAGCGTTCGCATCAACGCCACCAACCACCCGACCTGGCGGCCGACGCTGCATCACTTCACCTATCGCGCCTCGGACTACTGGGACGATGCCGAGCACGAGACAGAATTCTTCGCCCAGCGCCGCGCTAAACGCGTCACCATCGGCCACGACACCTGGCTCGGTCACGGCTCGACCATCCTGCCCGGCGTCGCCGTCGGCGATGGCGCCGCGGTCGGCGCGGGTGCGGTGGTCTCGAAAGATGTCGCGCCCTATACCATTGTCGGCGGCGTGCCGGCAAAGCCGATCCGCGAACGCTTCGATCGCCGCACGGCCGAACGCTACCAGGCGCTCGCCTGGTGGGACTGGGACCATGCAAGGCTGCGCGCCGCGTTGGATGATTTCCGGGAGCTTGAGGCCGAGACGTTCCTAGAGAAATATGGTGGATAGCGACGTCCAGGAATGGCGGTCACTGACGCGGGGCAGCGGGGCATTATCACAAACCGCCCCGGCCCCTACTATCCGCATGACATGCCTCTCGACACCAGCATCGGCGCCATGACGGCCCTTGTCTGGAACGCTTGATGGCACCAGCTCGCCAGGCCCGCGTTCCAAATCACCTTCGACTGCTGACCCAGGGTCGACACTAGACTCCAGCCTGTGGAGCGTAACAAAACTGACATCACCGCGACACGGCAGGTTCATGTGGCTGCGCTAGGCGAGAGCCTGACGATCAATGGTCCGGACCTGGAACCTGCCCCCATGCCAGCAAATTCCGCCACGCTCGAAATCCGCGGTGTCACCCGACGATTTGGCAAGAACACTGCCGTCAGCGACATCAACATCGCGATCCCGCATGGTCAGATGGTTGGCGTCATCGGCCGTTCGGGCGCCGGCAAATCGACGCTTCTTCGCATGATCAACCGTCTCATCGATCCCAGCCAGGGGTCGATTTTTTTTGACGGCGCCGAGGTCTCCCAGCTGCGCGGTTCGCCACTACGGCGCTGGCAGCGCGATTGCGCCATGATCTTCCAGCAGTTCAACCTGGTGCCGCGCCTCGACGTGCTGACCAATGTGCTTCTCGGCCGGCTGAACCACCGCTCCACCATGTCGAACCTGCTCGGCATCTTCTCCCGCGAGGAACGAGCCGAGGCGATAGCAGCGCTGGAGCGTCTCGATATCGCCCGCACCGCGCTGCAGGCCGCCGGCACCTTGTCGGGTGGCCAGCAGCAGCGCGTCGCCATTGCCCGCGCGTTGATGCAGCAGCCGAAGGTGATCCTCGCCGACGAGCCGATCGCGTCACTCGATCCGCTCAACGCCAAGGTGGTTATGGATTCGCTGCAGGATATCAATTTGCGCGAAGGCATCACCGTGATCACCAACCTGCACACGCTGGACACGGCCCGCACCTATTGCAACCGTATCATCGGCATGGCTGCCGGCAAGGTCGTCTTCGACGGCCCGCCGGAAGAGCTCAACCGCGAGGCCGTGCGCATGGTCTACGGCGCCGACAGCAGCGGCGGCGAAATCTCCGAGGCCATCACCTCGACCAGTGTCATCATCAAGCAAAAAATCGCCGCATCCGCCGGACCGCTTGAGCCAGCCTTTCCTGGTTACTGAGCGACCTGGATCGCCAGCCCGCGTCAAGGGCATCATATCCCAACGCAGCCGGCGCGATGCCGGGACCAACAGGAGAGAGAAGAGATGTTTAGAAAGATACTTTTCGGTGCCGTTTCCATCATGGCCATGGCGATGGGCTCGGTCCAGGCACAGGATCTGAAGGAATTCCGCGTCGGCATTCTGGGCGGCGAGAACGAAGCCGACCGTCTGCGCAACTACCAGTGCTTCGCCGACCACATCAAGCAAGTCCTCGGCGTCGAGAAAGTTTCGCTGTTCCCGGCCGCCGACTACGACGGCGTCATCCAGGGTCTGCTCGGCGGCACGCTCGACTATGCCGAACTCGGCGCTTCCGCCTACGCCAAGGTCTACCTCGAGAACAAGGACGCGGTTCAGCCGATCCTGACGACGGTCCAGACCGACGGTTCGACCGGCTACCATTCGGTTATGGTCGCCCGTGCGGATTCCGGCATCAAGACACTCGCTGACATGAAGGGCAAGAAACTCGGTTTCGCCGATCCCGATTCGACTTCCGGCTACCTGGTCCCGGTCACCTCGCTGCCCAAAGACATCGGCATGGATGTGAAGAGCTATTTCGCGTCGACCGGTTTCGGCGGCGGCCATGAACAGCTTGTCCTTGAAGTTCTGAAGGGCACCTTCGATGCCGGCACCACCTGGGCCTCCGGCGTCGGCGACTTCAAGGATGGCTACAGCTCCGGCAATCTGCGCAAGATGGTCGACAAGGGTGTCCTCAAGATGGACGACCTCGTAGAGTTGTGGCAGTCCCCCTTGATCCCGAACGGCCCGCTGGTCATACGCACCTCGCTCGACGCCGACACCAAGCAGAAGATCACCGATTTCCTGACCAAGCTTCCGCAGACCGACCCGGCCTGTTTCGCGGCGGTGCAAGGCGGCGACTTCAAGAGCTATTCGCCGGTCACCCCGGAATTCTATCAGGCGATCATCGACGCTCGTAAGGCGAAGATCGGCTCGTAAGCCAAAAGGCACGACGCCGCCGGGGCCAAAGTGCCGCCGGCGGCGTTGCCGCGTCACGGGCTGGGGAACTATCGATGAGTGCGACCGAAATTTACCGCGCGCCTGCGCTCTCCACGGAAGGAGCGTTAGCCGAGCGGCACTGGCGCGACCTCGCCGCTCGCCGGCGCCTCTACACGATCGGAGGCCTGGTTTTCCTGTTACTTGCGCTCTCGGGCTCGCTCTGGTTCGCCAATGAAACCAACGCCGGAAAGTTCTTCGACCGCCTTCCCCACATCGCCGACTTTTTCGTCGAATTGAAGCCGCGCGACTGGTTCGACCCGGTGCGCGCGCTGTTCGACCTGCCGTCGCCCTATGACGATGGCAGCCTCAAATTCGACTATCCCGAAGGCCGGGTCTACCTGACCCAAGGCATCTACATTCCGGAGTATTTCTACCGGATGATCGAGACCCTGAACATTGCGCTGTTTTCGACCCTGGTCGGCTCCACCTTCGGTTTCCTGCTCTGCTTCCTGGCTGCAAGCAACGTGACGGCCAGCCGCTGGCTCCGCTTCACCACGCGCCGCTTCCTCGAAATTGTCCGCGCCTTTCCGGAAATCGTCATTGCCGGCTTTTTTCTGGCGATCTTCTCGCTTGGGCCCATTCCAGCGATCCTCGCGGTCAGCATCCACACCGTCGGCGCGCTCGGAAAAATGTTCTACGAAGTGGTCGAGAACGCCGACATGAAGCCTGACGAAGGCTTGCGGGCCGTTGGCGCCAACTGGGTCGAACGGGTGTGGTTCGGCATGGTGCCTCAGGTTCTGCCCAACTTCATGAGCTATTTCCTGCTCCGCTTCGAGATCAATGTGCGCGCTTCGACCATTCTCGGTGCCGTCGGCGCCGGCGGCATCGGCGAATCCCTGCGTCTTTCGATCAGCCGGGGCCATGAGGCCAAGACCATAGCCATCGTGTTTCTGCTGTTCTGCACGATTGTCGCCGTTGACCAGTTTTCGGCATGGCTGAGACAACGTCTCGTCGGCAGGCAGGCGTTCGCATACGGGCGCGGAGAGTAACGCAATGAACGCCGACGCCATCAACGACATCGCCGCTCGCTATCCCGATGCGTTTCAGCGGCCTTTATGGAAGCGCTATGCCGCCCCGTTCGGCATCCTTCTATGCATCCTCTACACCTTTTACTGCTCGTGGTTCTTCTCGATCGGCATCGTTCTCGGAAAGGCGAACTGGAACCTGGCCGGCGCTTATCTCGCCGACTGGGTGTCTTACGAAATCCGCCCGGACATCGAATTCAAGGACGGCTATCTGACCATCGACTACTCTCGTTTCTCCAAACTGGGATCCAATCCAAATCCCGACTGGGTTATCAAGCAGATTGCCGAGGTCGAGCGGCGGGTCGACGCCGCACCGGCACCGGCGACCGCGACCGACAAGTCGTCGCAGGGTTCGTTCATGGCGGCTGGCGCGCCAACGGCCGAGAATCCGGCCCCCTCGCCAGACAAACCAGTTCCGGCCGCGCCCAAAACGGTGCGCGAAAAGGCCGTGGTGGCGGCGACCGTCGTCCTTGGCAGCGGCCAGATTGCCATTGCGCCAAATCTTGTCACGGTGACGCGCGGCGCCGAAAGCGTCGTCTTCGACATTGCCAAGGACAGGTCTGTCACGCCGCGCACACCGCTGCCTGACTGGATAGAGCAACGCAAGCCAGGTTCGACAGCCTATGTCTCGTTCGGATTTTTGGGCCGCGCTGAAGTGCAAAATGACGAGGTGATCGCCTGGAGGCGGTTTTTTGGTTGGGCGAATTTTGTGTTTGACACGAATTCGCCATTCTGGGGAAAATCGTTTGGCGAGGTCGCTTCATTGATCGTCTCCGGAGAACGCATCGATCCGTCGAGGTCAAACGCAGCGCTTGCCTGGGACAACATCCTCTACAATGCCGAGTGGCAACACGGCGACGTGTGGCTGAAGCTTCTGCAAACCATCGTCATGGCTTTTGTCGGCACAGTGTTGGCCTCGGTCGTCGCCTTTCCGCTCGCCTTCCTGGCTGCGCGCAACATCACGCCGAACTGGTTGACCAACCAGGCGACAAAACGCTTCTTCGACTTCCTGCGGTCTGTCGACATGCTGATCTGGGCGCTGTTCTTCACCCGCGGCTTTGGTCCGGGGCCGCTGGCCGGCATGTCGGCGATCTTCTTCACCGATACCGGAACCCTGGGCAAGCTCTATTCCGAGGCGCTGGAAAACATCGACGACAAGCAGCGCGAAGGCATCCGCTCGGTGGGCGCCACACCAACAATGGTGCAACGCTACGGCGTGCTGCCTCAGGTTCTGCCAGTGTTCCTTAGCCAATCCCTCTATTTCTGGGAATCGAACACCCGCTCGGCGACAATCATCGGCGCCGTCGGTGCCGGCGGCATCGGTCTGAAATTATGGGAAGCCATGCGCACCGGCACCAACTGGGCCAATGTTTTCTACATGGTGCTGTTGATCCTGATTGTCGTTTTTGTCTTCGACAATATCTCCAACTATCTCCGCCGCAAACTGATGGGGACCGTCGGAAACGGCAACGACGAGCGCGCGCGGGGCGCCTCCGCCCGCCTGCTGCCGGCGGCTTAGACCACGATCCTGAATCGAAGGTCGACGAAGCAAAGGTGGTACCGGTTTTGCTTCGCCGACCTTCGGCTCGCGTCTCAGGCGCCGGCCCTCTTCCACCCGTTCCTGATATGCTTATACCCATCCCGATAAACCGCTTCAGGGCTCTCGGAAAAATCGCGCCACACCTTGGTCGCCGCCGCCAAATCCTTGAGCGAACGGCCGAACGCCTCGATCGTCAGCCAGTCGTCATAGCCGCTCTTGCGGATGGCGGAAAACGTTTCGGTCCAGGGAATGTTGCCGCGCCCCGGCACGCCGCGGTCATTCTCCGAAATATGGATATGCACGACATTCCTGCGGTGTTTCGTGTAGGCGCCGATCGGGTCGGCCTCCTCGATATTGGCGTGGAAGGTGTCGTACATCGCCTTGATGTGCGGCCGGTCGATGGCGTCGATATGCTCCGACAAATCCGCCATCGTGTTGAGGAGATAGCATTCGAAGCGGTTGAGCGCCTCGAGGCCGATGGTGACGCCCTTGTTGCCGGCATGGTCGCCGATCGCGCGTTGCGAGGCGACCGAGCGCTTCTTCTCGGCAGAGGTCGGTCCGGAGCCGGAAAACGACCCGAGCGTCGAATGCAGCGGACCGCTCAGTGTGCTGGCGCCAAGTGCCTGCGCGCAGTCGATCGCCCATTTCATATAGTCGACACCGGCCTTGCGCGTCGCCGCGTCGGCCGAGATCAAATTCATCGCCGGATCGCCCATGGCCGAAACCGAGGTCCGCTCCAGTCCGATGCGGTCGAGCAGATCGCCGAGTTTTTTATAATCGTCCGGCGCGCCGGCGAAGATCGGTATCTCGACGCCATCGAAGCCCGTTGCCTTGATGTCGCGCAACAGCGGCTCGTGTTTCTTCGACACGGCCGTCGTCCATAAGAACATGCACATGCCGATTTTCATCGACGCCCCTCCCCTTGAATCCCCCGGACCGCCTCTATTTCAGAGCTTCGTCCACGCCCCATTCTTCTTCGACGACTTCACGCAGGCCTCGATGAAGGCCATGCCTTCTACGCCGTCCTGGATGGTCGGGAAGACGACATCCTTGGGCGGCTTGCCACCCTTGCGGCGCGCTGCCCGGATCGCCCGCGCGGCCTCCTGGTAGATGTTGGCGAAACCTTCGAGATAGCCCTCCGGATGGCCCGACGGCACGCGGCTGACACGGCCCGCCACCGGCAGCGCGCCGGCGCCGTTGCGGGTGATCAATTGCTTCGGCTGGCCGAACGGCGTGTACCAGAGATAGTTCGGGTCGGCCTGCACCCATTCCAGCCCACCCTTGGAGCCATAGATGCGCAGCTTCAGCCCGTTCTCGTGGCCGGGCGCCACCTGGCTTGCCCAGATCATGCCCTTGGCCGGATGCGTCTTGCCGATAGGCTTGAAGCGCAGCATGACGTTGACGTTGTCATCGAGAAGCCGGCCCGGCACGAAGGCGTCGAGATCGGCCGACAGGGAGTCCAGTTCCAGCCCCGAGACGAAGCGGGCGAGGTTGTAGGCATGCGTGCCGATATCGCCCAGCGCGCCGCCGGCGCCTGCCTGCTTGGGGTCGGAGCGCCACGCCGCCTGCTTCTGGCCTGTCGCGGCCAAATCCTCAGTCAGCCAGTCCTGCGGATATTCGGACTGCACGATGCGGATGTCGCCGAGCACGCCCTTGGCGACCATTTCGCGTGCTTGCCGGATCATCGGATAGGCGGTGTAGTTGTGCGTCAGCACGAACACCTTCCCGGTCTTCTCGACGATCGCCGCAAGCTTTTTCGCCTCGGCCAGCGTCGTCGCCAGCGGCTTGTCGCAGATGACGTGGATGCCGGCCTCGAGGAAAGCTTTTGCCGCCGGCACATGGACATTGTTGGGCGTGACGATGGCCACTGCCTCGATGCCGTCGGGGCGCTTCGCCTCGGCCTTGGCCATCTCGGCATAGGATGCATAGCTGCGTGCGGGGTCGAGCCCCAGTTCGGCGGCCGAGGCCTTGGCACGGGCCGGGTCGGCTGACAAAGCACCGGCAACCAGCACGAAATCATTGTCCAGCCGCGCCGCGATCCGGTGCACCGCGCCGATGAACGCGCCTTGCCCGCCGCCGACCATGCCGTAGCGGATCGGGCCGCCTCCCGTTTCCGACTTCGATGCGCCGACCATATCTTGCTCCTCGCTGTTGCTCACCTCCCCCTTGAGGGGAGGTCGATCCGCGCAGCGGATCGGGTGGGGTCGTTGAGGCAGAGCTCGGCATGAACCGACCCCTCCCGGCCCTTCGGGCCACCCTCCCCTCGAGGGGGAGGGGAAACCGCGCTAGATGCCCATCATGGCGCGCAGCATCTTCTTGTCGGTGGTGCCGGCGGCGAAGTCGTCGAATGCCTTTTCGGTCACCCGGATGATATGGTGCTCGATGAAAGGCGCGCCTTCGGCCGCACCATCCTCCGGATGCTTCAGGCAGCACTCCCACTCCAGTACCGCCCAGGAATCATAATTGTACTGCGTCAGCTTGGAAAAGATGCCGCCGAAATCCACCTGTCCATCGCCCAGCGAACGGAAGCGCCCGGCGCGGTTGGTCCAGCTCTGGTAGCCGGAATAGACGCCTTGCCGGCCGGTCGGGTTGAACTCGGCGTCCTTGACGTGAAACGCCTTGATGCGCTCGTGATAGATGTCGATGAATTCTAGATAGTCGAGCTGCTGCAGCAGGAAGTGCGACGGATCGTAGTTGATATTGCAGCGCTTGTGGCCGCCGACCGCGTCGAGGAACATCTCGAAAGTGGCGCCGTCGAACACGTCCTCAGAGGGGTGAATTTCATAGCCGACATCGACGCCGTTGTCCTCGTAGACGTCGAGGATCGGCTTCCAGCGTTTGCCGAGCTCGCCAAACGCTTCCTCAATGAGTCCAGCCGGTCGCTGCGGGAACGGATAGAGGTAAGGGAAAGCCAGCGAGCCGGTAAACGACACTGAAGCATTCAGGCCCAGATTGCGCGATGCTTTAGCGCCGAACTTCATCTGCTCGACAGCCCACTCCTGCCGGGCTGCGGGATTGTTGTGCACCGACGGCGGCGCAAAGCCATCCATCTGCGCGTCATAGGCTGGATGAACCGCGACCAACTGCCCCTGCAGATGCGTCGACAGTTCGGTGATCTCGACGCCGGCGTCAGCGCAGATGCCCTTCACCTCATCGCAATAGGCCTTGGAAGAAGCCGCCTTCTTGAGGTCGAACAGCCGCGCGTCCCAGGTCGGGATCTGCACGCCCTTGTAGCCGAGACCGGCCGCCCATTTGGTGATCGACGCCAGTGAGTTGAACGGCGCGGCGTCGCCCGCGAACTGCGCCAGAAACAGCCCAGGGCCCTTCATTGTCGTCGGCATCGCATCCTCTCTCATTTCTCTCTCGACCGAGCATAGCGCCGATTGGAAGCAGGGCCAGCCACTTTGGTCTTTTCTCAACGGGTGCTTGCACGCACCGCCATTCTGGTATTACCAAATGTGGAAATTTGGTCAAGCCGCGCAATGCGCCATCAAGACCCCAAAATCACCTGTTGCAGGCCTATATATCTCAATATAATCAAGGAAATAATCCATAGAGAAAGTTGCACCCCAGCGCTTCTTGCCGATCTGGAGAATTTGCTGTAGACCTCGCCTCAGGCCCAATTGGTCGAACCAGTTTGCGAAAAAAGGCTGGGAACGCCTTGGGGAGGAACCTTTGTGTCGCCTTTTGGCGATGCATGTCGCAGGCGAACCATAGAGACGATTTGGGAAGGACAGACCATGCATCTTTCGACGCACAACTGGATGCGCGCGGAACCCTTGGAGACGACGCTCAAGCGCATCAAGAAATTCGGCTATGAGTCGATCGAGATTTCCGGCGAGCCCGAGCAGTACAAGACCAAGGAGACCCGGGCGCTGCTGAAGGAGCATGGTATTCGCTGCTGGGGCGCGGTGACCCTGATGCTGGGCGAGCGCAATCTTGCCGCCAGGAACCAGGGCCAGCGCGAGCGTTCCGTTCAGTATGTCAAGGACGTGCTGACCATGGTCAGCGAACTCGATGGCGAGATCATCACGCTGGTTCCGGCCACCGTCGGCAAGGTCGTGCCTGACGGGACCGAAGAAGAGGAATGGAAGTGGGTCGTCGACGCCACCCGTGAATGCTTCACCCACGCCAAGAAGGTCGGCGTCAAGATCGCTGTCGAACCCCTCAACCGCTTCGAGACCTATCTGTTCAATCGCGGCGCCCAGGCACTGGCGCTGGCTGACGCGGTCAGCCCCGAATGCGGCGTGTGCCTCGACGCTTACCACATCCACATGGAAGAATTTAACGTCCATGACGCGATCCGGCAGGTCGGAAAGCGCCTGTTCGACTTCCACGTCGCCGACAACAACCGGTTTGCCGCCGGCCTCGGCCAGATCGACTGGCCGAAGATCGTCGCCACCTTGCGCGAGATCGGCTACGACGGCGCGCTGACCAATGAGTTCGTCGCGCCCGTCGACCGGACGCCGGCAGCCCCCTATCCCGACATGGTCGAGCGCAATCCGGTCGACATCTCGCCCGAGCAGCTGAAGTTCATCCAGGACCACGGCTCCAGCGTGCTCACCGAGAAATTCTACACCGACCAGATGCGCATCAACGCCGAAACGTTATTGCCGCTGATCAAGTAGCCGACTGCCTCTGGGAAATTCGCCCTTCCGCCCTGACCGGCGGCGGGGCTGGGGAAGAATATGCGTATCAAGTCCGTCCAAGCCTGGTGGATCCGCGTTCCGATCGAAGCCGCTCGGCAGCACCGCAGCGACTTCGGTCAGGTGACGACCTTCGACGCCGCCATTCTGCGCATCGAAACCGATGACGGGCTGGTCGGCTGGGGCGAAGGCAAGAACGCCGCCGGCAGTGCCGGCAGCTACGGTGCACTCGTCCACATGCTGAACCATGAGGTCGGGCCGCAACTGATCGGTCGCGATCCGGCCGATATCGGCGTCATATGGGAGATGCTCTACAATGGCGTGCGCCACGACAGCGCCGCGCGCGGCGGCCACGCCATGCCGCAACTGGCGCGGCGCGGCATGAGCATCGCCGCCATCAGCGCCGTCGACATCGCGCTGTGGGACATTCTTGGCAAATCGCTTGGCGTTCCGGTCTGGCGGCTGCTCGGCGGCCGCAAGCTCGATCGCATGCCGGCTTACGCGTCCGGCGGCTGGGCGGCTGCCGACGCCATCGGCGAGCAGTTGAAATCCTATATCGCCAAGGGCGGTTTCAAGGCACTGAAGATGCGGGTCGGCGCCATGGACGGCGCGGCGCACATTTCCGCCACCCGCGTGCGGGCCGCACGACAGGCGCTCGGCCCCGATGTCGAACTGATGGTCGACGCGCACGGCACCTACACGGTGGCCGAAGCCAAGCGCTTCATCCATCTCGTCAACGATCTGGACCTCGCCTGGTTCGAGGAGCCTATCATCGCCGACGACAAGCCCGGCATGGCTGAAGTGCGGGCGTCAGGTGCCGTCCCGATCGCCACCGGCGAAAGCGAGGCGACACGCTATGCCTTCCGCGATCTCGCGGTGCTGAAAGCCGCCGACATTTTCCAGCCGGATCCCGCCTTCTGCGGCGGTATCAGCGAGGCGATGAAGATCGGCACCATCGCCAGCGCCTTCAATCTGCGCTTTGCACCGCATTTGTGGGCCGGCGCGCCCTGTTTTTTCGCAGGCTTGCATGTCTGCGCCGCCTCGCCGTCGAGTTTCACCGTCGAATATTCGCTCGGCGCCAACCCGATGATCCATGATCTGGTCGAAGAGACTGTCGAAGCCAGGGACGGCATGATAGCGATCCCGGAAAAACCGGGTCTGGGATTCACCATTTCGGAGCGGTTCCTGGAGGCGCACGCGCAACGCGGTTGACGATGAAAGAAAAGAACCTCCTCGCGGAACTCGCTGCCTACCTGTTCTCCCATTCGGACAAGGAGAGCGGCCGAACGCCTTCGGAACGCGAACTGGCGGAGCATTTCGCCGTCAGCCGCGGCCAGATCCGCGAGGCGCTGGCCATCCTGGAGGCCATGCGCATCGTCGAGCGCCGGGCCAAGTCCGGCATCTACATCGACACCAAGCAGGCCAGCGTGGAGGCCATGGCGCTTTTTGCGCGCGCGGGCCTGCCGCTCGACCCGATCCAGATCTACGAAACGGTCGAACTGCGCAAAATCCACGAGATCAAGGCGGCCGAACTTGCCTGTTCGCGCGCCACAGAGGAGAATTTCGAGCGGCTGCGCGAGATACTGAAAGCTTCGGAAGAGCGCATTGCCGCCGGCGAAGGGCTTGCCAGGGAAGACCGTGAATTCCACCTCGAGATCGTGCGCGCCACCAAGAACAGCGTCTTCCACAATGTCTGCAGCGTCTACTACATGATGGGCGAGCAGCGCCTGCCGATCTATTTCAACGACCCCGAGCGCAACGTGCGCTCGCATGCCGAGCATATCCAGATCTATGAGGCGCTGCTGCGCCGCGATGGCAATCTCGCCCAGGCGCTGATGAGCGCCCATCTGCAAGGGGCTGAGAGCTACTGGAAAGGCCTGATCGAGGGCCATGGCGAGGAACCTCAAAGCCCGGCGCTCGAAAAAGCTTGACCGACATGGCCCGTATCCTCACGACCCACGCCCTGCACCCGCGCGCCTCGGCCATGCTGGCCGGCGCCGGAGAACTCGTCGTCGCCTCCGCCATCGATCCGGCCACGCTGGCTGCCGAGGCGAAGGATGCTGATATCGTCATCGTGCGCGCGCCGCTGCCACCACAGCTTTTCGACGGCGCAAAGCTGCTGCGGGCGGCAATCCGTCATGGCGCCGGGCTCGACATGATCCCGATGGAAGCAGCGGCGGCGGCCGGCGTGCTGGTGGCGAATGTGCCGGCGGTCAATGCCCGCTCGGTTGCCGAGCACGTCATGTTCGCGGCGCTCGCCTTGCTGCGCAACTTCCGCGTCGTCGACCGCGACCTGCGCACCAAAGGCTGGCTCGCCGGCCGCGAGCACGCCAATTCCAGCAGCGAGCTTGCCGGCAAGACGATCGGCATCGTCGGCCTCGGCGCCGTCGGCCAGGCGGTTGGCCATATCGCCGCGCACGGCTTCGACCTGAAGGTGGTGGCAACGACGCGCAGCATGCAGCCGGCGCCTGACAAGGTCGGTTTCCTGTCGATCGACGCTCTCGTCGAGCAGAGCGACATCATCGTTCTGTGCTGCCCGCTGACGCCGGAAACGCGCGGCCTGATCAACCGTGAGCGGATCGCCCGAATGAAGCCGCATGCGCTGCTGATCAACGTGTCGCGCGGACCGGTCATCGATGACGATGCGCTGATCGAGGCGTTGCAGAAACGCCGTATCGGCGGTGCCGCGCTCGATGTTTTTGCGACACAGCCGCTGCCGTCGAACCATCCCTATTTCGGCTTCGACAATGTCATCATCACGCCGCACATGGCCGGGATCACCGAGGAATCGATGATGCGCATGGGCGTCGGCGCGGCGGGTGAAGCCTTGTTGGTGCTGGCCAACAAGCTGCCGGTCAATCTGCGCAATCCGGAGGTGGTCGATCACTATCGGCGGCGGTTTCCGGCGAACCTGTAACGCATCGCGGTTTCGCCCCAATTCTTCGCGACGCTGAGGGCCATGTCCGATCCACGCCTCGCATCCCTGGTAGTCGTCGTTTGTTCGCTCTGCGCCATGCCGTCATTCGCGGCCGAAAGCAGTTATGTCTATTGCGACAACGGGCTGCGCTGCTTCAAGGCGCCGTGCCCGTCGAACAGCGCACTCGACCTTGCCACCGGGGCGATCATCAAGGGCGTCTCGATCGACCCAAGCGGATTGCCGCAGGCCGACAAGGCGATAACCGATCTTTCCGACGCGCTTTATGCCGGCAAGATCGTCGTCAGGGGCTCGATCGAGCACCGCACCCAGACCATCACCGGCGAGAAGTACAATCTGCCCTGGCTGGTCGCGACCCGTATCGTGCGGACCGCCAAGGACAGCGAACGCAAGCACTGTTCGTCGCACTGATAGGCGGTTCAGCCCTGGTCACGCGCCAAGCAGCTGCTCTATTTCAGCGGCAATCCGCAGCAGGCGCCGGTCATGCCCGTTGCGCGCCACCAGCATCAATCCGGCGGGCAGCGGAGTACCCGGCATCGGTATCGAGATCGCGCAGAGATCGAACTGGTTGGCAACCTGCGTGTTGCGCAGCAGCAGGCCCTCGGTGCGGTCGCGCAGCTCGGCGTCGTCAGCCATCGAGACGATGGTCGGCGCCGTCACCGGCGTGGTCGGCAGAGCCAGCACATCGACCGATGCCAGCCGCTCGTCCATGGCGGCAGCAAGTGCTGCGCGGCGACGCATTGCCCTGATGTAGACAGGCGTCGGCAGCATTGCCGCCCGCGACAAAGGTCCGCTGACATGCGGGTCGACCGGCACCGACGCTCCTGTCGCCAGCCAGTCGGCATGCACTTCGGCCCCTTCCATCGCAGCGATCGAGCCACGCTTGGTCGCCGCGCGCAAATCGGCAAGCAGATCGTCGATCGACAGGTCGGCGATCCGCGCGCCTGTCTGCTCGATCTTGCCAAGGCAGCGGTCGAACGCGGTCGCCACCTCGCCTTCCGTCTCTTCGAAAAGGACGCCGCGCGGAATGCCTATGCGAAGCCCTGCAAGGGCAATCGGCGCCAGCGCGGTCGGCACCTCGCCGGCCATCGCGGCGTCGGCGGCGGCACACTGGGCGACGGTTCGGGCAAGCGGCCCGATCGAGTCCAGCGTGGCGGACAATGGGAACGCGCCGGCGAGCGGCACGCGTCGCGCTGTCGGCTTGAAGCCGACGACACCGTTGAGTGAAGCCGGAATGCGGATCGAACCGCCGGTGTCGGAACCGATCGATATTTCGCTTGTCCCCTCGCCGACGGAAACGCCTGCGCCCGAGGAAGAGCCGCCCGGAATGCGACTGGCGTCCACGGCATTGCCAGGCGTGCCGAAATGCCTGTTGTCGCCGATCGCGGTGAAGGCGAATTCGGTCATGTTGGTCTTGCCGATAATGACCGCGCCGGCCTGCCGCAGCCGGCTGACGATCACGGCATCGCGCAGCGGAGGTGCTGCGGTCCTGCGCATCAGCGAACCGGCCGTGGTCGGCTCGCCGGCGACATCGAACAGGTCCTTGATCGAGACGATGGTGCCGTCGAGCGGTCCGAGTGTCACGCCGGCCCGCTTGCGGGCATCGCTGGCATCAGCCGCGGCCCGTGCGGCTTCGGCATAGAGCTTCGTGAACACGTGCTCTTCGCCGGCACGGGCGGCGAGGCGCGCCAGAATGGTTTCCAGATGATCACGGACGGATTGCATTTTCGGTGTCGGACTCCGGACGCCTTGAACGTCTTAAGGGGGTGCGGCCAGTGCATGGCTTGCCCAGACTTAACCCGGCGCAGGCAGTTTTGCACCCTGTCGAATACGAGGAAAAACCCGATGCTCTACAAAGGCAGCTGCCACTGCGGCAAGGTGGCCTTCGAATTCAAGGCCGAACTGACCGGTGCCATCAGGTGCAATTGTTCGATCTGCACGCGCAAGGGCGCCCTGCTGTGTGCCATCCCGCATGAGACCTTGGGGGTCCTGGCCTGGGGCGACGATTTGGGCACCTACACATTCGGCAACCATGCCATCGCGCACCGGTTCTGCCGGGCTTGCGGCATCCATCCCTTTGCGGAGGATGTCCGCGAGGGCCGTGAACGCAGCGCCTATATCAACATTAACTGCGTGGCCGATCTCGACCCTTCGACGCTGTCGGTCTTCGATTTCGACGGGCGGTCCGCCTGACGCAATTCCAGGAAAAGTGCGCAGCGGTTTTCCGTCCGAAATTGCGCAGGAACCAATTACCTATCGATAGCCCGTCGCATCGGCGGGCTTGCCGGCGTCCTGAACCTCGGGAACATAACGCCAGGCGTCGGGCCGTGAGCCGTCGAGGTCGGTAAAGCCGTAGACCTGCGCCAGCCCGCCGCTGGACAGCGACTGCCCGTTCCAGCGCGCGCGACCCGGATCCGCCGCCAAAGCCGCAACGGCGCGGCCGACGAAACGTGGCGTCTCGGAAATGACGAAATGCGGCACCTCAGTGGTGGCGTCGCGCCAATTGCCCTCGCTCACGCCAAAGGCTTCCAGCATCATCTCCGAACGCAGCCAGCCAGGCGTCAGCGACACGGACGTTGCGTCGTGTTTTGCGAGATCCTGGGCATGCGCCCATGCCATGCGCGTCACCGCGACCTTGGCGAGATCGTAGAATGGCGACAGCCGGTAGTGATCGGCATTGTATTCGGCCGTGCCGTCTGTGACCTCGACGAGCAGCCCGCCCGGACGTTCGATCAACAGCGGCAGCGCACAGTGCGCGGTGATCAGATGCGTGTCGATGCCGAGCCGCAGCATGCGCAGGCCGTTGTCCAGATTGTGGTCCCAGACCGGTTTGTCCCACTCGAACAGTTTCTCGCCACCCCAGATGTCGTTCACCAGTATGTTGAGCCGGCCTTGTTCGGTGCGGATGCGCTCGACCAGTTTGCGCACATCGTCGGCCACCAGATGATCGACCTGAACGGCTATGCCCTTGCCTCCGTTCGCCGAGACCAGTTCCGCTGTTTCCTCGATGGTTTCGGGCCGGGCATATTCGGATTGCTGGGCGCGCGTGCTGCGCCCGGTGACATAGACGGTGGCGCCGGCTGCGCCGAGTTCGATCGCTATGCCCCGTCCGGCGCCGCGCGTCCCGCCGGCGACCAGAGCAACTTTCCCTTGCAGCGTCATTGAACTCTCCCAAAAACGGACTCATCGATCAGACAAGGCTGGCTTGTGCTGTTCGCGCCATATATATAAATGATCATTCGGTTATATCGGGATGTCAAGATGACACGGCCAAAAACCCAGTCCGACGAGCAGGTGCTGGAGACCGCGCACCGGCTAATCCACCAGCATGGTCCCGAAGCACTCACCTTCGAGCGTCTGGCAAAGGCCTGCGGTCTCTCCGGTGCAACGCTGGTGCAGCGCTTCAAGAACAAGGCGCAGCTGAAACAGCGCACTTTGCTGCACGCCTGGGACGGTCTCGACGAGAACACCAGAAAGCTGGCAGCCACCGTTCCCAGAACCCCCACCGGTGCGGTCGCGTTGCTGGTGGCGCTGTCGCAATCCTATGGCGGCATCGAATCCTATGCCGAAGGCCTGCTTGTCCTGCGCGAGGATCTGCGCGATCCCGTGCTCAGGGCGCGGGGTGCGGCCTGGAAGGCGTTCCTGTGCGACACACTTGCAGCCTGTTTTGCCAAGACGCCCAACCCGCCACGCGACATCGGCCTGCTGATGGCCTCGCATTGGCAAGGCTCGTTGCTGTGGTGGAGCTTTGACCCGGCGATCGAAGTGGCCGCCTATGTCGAGGACAGCCTGAACCGCTTCGTCGCTGCCATCACAACGGCAGCGGCCCGAAAACCGTGATGGTTCTCGGCGTCTCGGCTATGAATCCGATGCCGCCTTCAGCCGCGCCTTCAAGCGCGTCATCGGCTTGGCGCGCAGCCATCTCCGGGGCGAGGAACAGGCCGATATCCGCCAGGCCAGCTGACGCACAGGGTTTCGAACTCAGCTTGCCAAAGGCAGCAGCCAGTTCGGCGGTCCCGGCAGCTTTTGTGCCGGCTTTTCGCGATAGGAATTTTTTCTTGACTCGGTGACCTCAGTTATGCTACATTTCTGTCTATGGTGCTGATTTGCGCCAGTGACCCGCCGCACAGGCGGGTTTTTCGTTTGATGCTCCGTCCCTACGCTGGCGAAAGCTCCGAAGGAACCCGTTGACCCGAGTTCATTGCCCTGAGCCGACGCATGGAGGCCGTGACGGACTGGTGGTTCCAGGCTAAAGCAATTCCAGGAAAACTGTGAAGCGGTTTTTCCGTCCGGAATTGCGTCAAAACAAAGAGATAGAGCGGTTCAACGTTTCCGTTAAACGATGAACTGCTCTAGAAAAATCCGCATGGTTTTCACCTCGCCCAAGACTGCCTTGCCGGCCTCGGAGGGTCCGCTCACCGACATCTTGCGCGGATTGCGGCTTGATGGCGTCGACTATGGCCGCTGCGAACTTTCAGAGCCGTGGGCCGTGTTGTTTCCAGCCCAGAAGGCTGCGCGGTTTCACTTCATTGGCCGCCGCGGATGCTGGCTGTTTTCGCCAGCCGGAGAATGGATTGAGCTGACACCCGGCGATGCGTTGCTCTTGCCGCGCGGCGCCGAGCATGTCGTTGCCAGCGCGCCTGGCATTCCTGCCGTGCCGATCGAAAGCTACACTGTCGAGCCTTTGCAGGACAATGTCTTCAATGTCTCCAATGGCGGCCACGGCCCGAAAATCTTGCTGTTTTGCGGCAGCATGCACTTCAACCTGGACGGATCGCACCCCTTGCTGGGCATGATGCCGGACATGATGCGCGCCAAGGAATTGATGGCTGGCGAGCCAGGTATTCCGCATCTGCTGCAAGCCATGGCCGGCGAGATCACCATGAACCGCGCCGGTTCCGGCGGCATGCTGGCGCGGCTGGCCGACGTACTGGCTGCAAGCATCATCCGTTCATGGGTGGAAAACAGCGGCGGCGACACCAGAGGCTGGATCGCGGCGATCAGGGATCGGGACATCGGCCGCGTACTTGCCGCCATTCATCTGCAGCCCGACAGGAACTGGACTGTCGAAGCGCTGGCGCGCGAAATGGGCGCTTCGCGATCGGCCTTCGCCGAACGCTTCACGGCCGTCGTTGGCGAAACACCGGCGAGATATGTCGCCCGGATACGCATGCACCAGGCGCGGCAATGGCTGATCGACGATCGGATGCGGGTTTCGGTGGTCGCCGCCAGACTGGGTTACGATTCCGAAGCGTCGTTCAGCCGGGCGTTCAAGCGCATCATAGGCATCGCGCCCAGCCACCTGCGCACCGTCGACGGCACCTCCGAAAACCGCTGAGGCGATCCCGGATCCGCGGCCATGGATCGCAGGGTCTGGATGAATTGCCGGGTCTGGATGAATTGCCAAGCCTTCCGGACGCAATGCCATTGCCGGGCCACCCGCATGCAATAGCTTGCCAGCACCAGGCAGCCAGAGGCCGGCGTCCAGTCGGTCCGAAGAGGAGAACCATGCCAGATCATCCGAAGGTCATCGCACTCGCCGTCATGCTTGCGGTTCCCGGGCGCGCCTTTGCCCTCGAGGACAGCTACCTGCCGGCCGACAAGATCCCCTATGTGGCGGAAGTACCCGACCAGCCGCATCGTCTTGGCCCATTGTGGGGCGAGCGGGCCAAGGGTCCGGCAGGCACGTTGCTGAAGGTTCCCGGCAACTGGCGTGCACCGGTCCATGCGCACACCGCAGATTATCGCGCGGTGGTCATAAAGGGGCTGTGGGCGCACTGGCAAATGGATGGCGGCGAGGCGACCAAGGTCGAACTGCCTCCTGGATCCTACTGGACCCAGAAAGCCAATGAGATGCATGACGACGCCTGCGTCTCCGACACAGAATGCGTGATCCTGCTGATCAACGACACGCCCTACGAAACCTACTTCCAGAAATAGGCTGGGATGCGGCCTAACGCATGTCGCCCAAAAGTGACCTCGGTTTTTGGAGAACGACATGCACAAAAACAAAGACCTAAAGC
The DNA here is from genome assembly GCF_040322895.1 of Mesorhizobium sp. M0088. Classification (NCBI taxonomy): domain Bacteria; kingdom Pseudomonadati; phylum Pseudomonadota; class Alphaproteobacteria; order Hyphomicrobiales; family Phyllobacteriaceae; genus Mesorhizobium; species Mesorhizobium sp. M0088. The sequence continues at coordinate 9,570 of NZ_JAMYUI010000005.1, read as the reverse complement.
GCGTCGCATGAATCCGTTTCAGCGCGACGCGCTTTATGAGGCGTGTCGCAAGCTGACGCCGCTGCCCTTGTCGAACAGCACTACCTTGTCGGGGTTCCAGGCAAAGCGCACCGCCTGCTCGATGGCGACGTCGGTCCTGGCCGGTACGGTGGCACGCAGTGTCGCGTCGCCGACGCGCAGCGTCAGGATCTTTTCGACGCCGTGGTTCTCGACGTCGTGAACATGCGCCTCGACCGGCGCGCCGCTCTCGAGATAGACGTCCTCGGGACGAATGCCGAAGACGAGCGGGCGACCGTCGGTCGCCGCGCCCGCTTTGGCTCCCCCCGAAAAAGGCAGTTCGAAGTTCAACGGAGCCATCACCGCGCGGCCGTTCACAAGCTTGCCGTCGATGAGGTTCATCGGCGGCGAGCCGACGAAGCTCGCCACATAGGTATCGCGCGGATTGTTGTAGATCTCGTGCGGCGTGCCGGTCTGAACGATGCGGCCATGGTTGAGCACGCCGACCTTGTCGCCCATCGACATCGCCTCGATCTGGTCGTGGGTGACGAACAGGAAGGTGGCGCCGAGCTGCATCTGCAGGTTCTTCAGTTCAGTCCGCAGCGCCTCGCGCAGCTTGGCGTCGAGCGCAGACAGCGGCTCGTCCATCAGGAACACACGCGGCTTGCGCACGATGGCGCGGCCGATCGAGACGCGCTGCATCTCGCCGCCGGACAGCCGATCCGTCTTGCGGTCGAGCAGATGCTCGATCCGCAGCGTACGGGCGGCACGGTCGACGCGATCCTTGATCTCGGCGTCGGGCAGCCGGCGAATTTTCGGCTTCAGCGGGAATTCGAGATTTTCGCGCACCGTGTAGCGCGGATAGAGCGAGTATTGCTGCAGCACCAGCGCCACGTCACGCTCGGCCGCACCCCAGTCGGCGACGTCGACGCCGTCGATGAAGACCTGGCCTTCGCTCGGCTTTTCCAGGCCGGCGATAAGCCGCAGCGTCGTCGTCTTGCCGGCGCCCGTCTCGCCCAGCAGCACGAAGAACTCGCCATCGGCAATATCGAGATCGAGCCCGGTGAGCGCAGTGTGGTTGCCGAAAGTCTTCGAGATGTTCTTGAGCTGGATATGGGCCATGTCTATCGTCCCGATCTCTTTTTCGAGGGCGTCTGCCCTCCGCTATAGCTCCGGGCGTTCGATTGTTCGAAAGGCCAAATCATTGGCCTTTCGTGTCCTTCGGCCATCACAATCTCACTCCCAGCGACTTGCCGCTTGCCGTGTCGAAGAAATGCGCTTGGGCCGGATCGATCCTGGCGAACACCTTCTGGCCGGGACCGGCGACGAAGCCGCTCTTGGTGCGTGCGCGCAGCATCTTTGAGCCGACCTTGAGATCGACAATGTCGAAGGAGCCAAGCGGCTCGACGATCTGCGTCTCGACCGGCAAAAACCCCTCCGTCGCCTCGCGGCGGATGAGAACGCCTTCCGGCCGGATGCCGAGCGCGAGCTGGCCGCCTGCATGGCCGTTGAGCTTCGACAGCAGCGCCCGCGGGAACTCGAAGCCGGCGGGAGCCCCGCCGACCGTCACCGAGACCGAGGACGCCGTCTCGGCGACTGCCGCATCGGCGACGTTCATCACCGGGCTGCCGACGAATTGCGCCACGAACAGATTGGCCGGGTGCGAATAGACCTCGTCGGGCGAGCCGACCTGCTGCAGCACGCCTTCATGCATGATGACGATGCGGTCGGCGAGGCTCATCGCCTCGACCTGGTCGTGCGTCACATAGATGGTCGTCGACCCTTGCTTGATGTGCAGCCGCTTGATCTCGGCCCGCATCTCCTCGCGCAGCTTGGCGTCGAGCGCGCCGATCGGCTCGTCCATCAGCATGGCCTTCGGCCGCCGCACCAGCGCCCGGCCAATGGCGACGCGCTGCATGTCGCCACCCGAGAGCGCCGATGGCTTCTTGTCCAGCAGATCGGTGATCTGCAGCGTCTTGGCGACGGAGCGAACCTCGCTGTCGATCTCCGTCTTGCTCTTGCGCGTGGCGCGCAAGGGGAAGGCGATGTTCTCGTAGACGCTCATATGCGGATAGAGCGAGAACGACTGGAAGACCATGGCAATGTCGCGGTCGGCGGCCTTTAGATGCTGGATCGGTTTGCCGTCGATGAGGATGTCGCCCTCGTCGATCGTTTCCAGCCCGGCGATGGCCCGCAGCGTCGTCGTCTTGCCGCAGCCCGACTGGCCGAGCAGAACGATGAACTCGTTGTCGGCGATCTTGAGGTTCAGGTCCTTGATGACCTGGACGGCGCCGAAGAATTTCTGGACGCCGCGAAGCTCGATCTGGGTCAATGCTGTGCTCCCGGATTGCGCACCTGGCCGGTGCCGGCCTTTTCCTCAGGTGCGATCTTGGAGGTGACGTTGAAGCCGACCAGCCCGATCAGGATGATGGTCAGGCCATATGTGTGCAACAACAGGTTCCAGGGCTGGCAGAGTGCTATGATGCCGAGCACCATCAGCACCTGCGAACCGGGCTCCAGATATTTCTGGTTGATGGCACGAAAGCTCATTTGCGAATCGCTCCGAAGGACATGCCGCGCAGCAGATGGTTGCGGAGCAGGAACGTGAAGATCGCGACCGGCAGCAGGAACAGAAAGGTTCCGGCGGCGATCACCGTCCAGTCCGGCAGGCCCGAGCCGACCTGGCTCGGGATGAAGGGCGGTGCGGTCTGGGCGCGGCGGTTGGTCATGATCAGTGCGAAGGCATATTCGTTCCACGCGGTGATGAAGCAGAACACCGCGGTGGCGGCGATGCCGGTGGCCGCCTCGGGCAGCACGATCTTGAAGAAGGCCTCCATGCGCGTGTAACCGTCGACCAGGGCCGCCTCTTCATACTCTTTCGGTATCTCATCCATAAAACCCTTCATCAGCCACACCGAGAAGGACAGGTTGAAGGCGGTGTAGAGGATGATCAGGCCCACATGCGTGTCGTTGAGGCCGACCGCCCGGTACATCAGGAACATCGGGATCGCCACCACCACCGGCGGGAGCATGCGTGTCGACAGGATGAAGAAGAGCAGGTCAGCCTCCCCCTTCACCTTGAAGCGCGAAAAGCCATAGGCGGTGAAGGTGCCCATGCCGACCGCCAGCACCGTGGAGGTGATGGCGATGATCAGCGAGTTCATGAAGCGGCTCGGATAGCCGGACCATTGCACCTGGCCCTTGCCGTCGCGCACGATCTTTTCACCGCCGTCGAAGACGACGCGCTCCCACCAGGGCGCTGCCGCATACTCTTCCGGCGTCGGCGCGCTGCGCAGTTGCGAGCGCTTGGTGAACAGTTTGACGAAGGGCGATATCTCCGGCTGGAACACCACCGTCGGCGGGATGGTCGTGGCAAGATTGCGCGGCTTGAACGCCGTTGAGGCAATCCAGTAGATCGGCGCGAGGAAGATGATCGTCACCAAAAGGACAACGACGATGGCGACGCGATTGAAGCCGATTTCGGAAGAAGTGCGGACGGCGGCCATCTCAGCGCTCCTTCACCTTGTTGAGGTATTTGACGTAGATGTTGGTGATAGCCAGCACCATGATCAGCACGATGTAGGCAAGCGCGCAGGAGCGCCCGGTCTGCCATTCCTGGAACGCCATCTTGTAGAGCCGGATCGAGATCACCTCGGTGGTTGGCTGGCTGGTCAGGATGTAGGCGAGATCGAAGGTCTTGAACGCCTCCATGGTGCGGAAGATGATCGCGATCATCAGAATCGGCGCGACCAGCGGCAGCGTAATGCGAAAGAAGGTATAGAACGAGCCGGCGCGGTCAATCGCCGCCGCCTCGTAGAGGTGCTTCGGCACTGCCGACAGGCCGGCAAGCGACAGCAGCATGACGAAGGGCGACCACATCCAGATGTCGGTGATGGCAACCGCGTAGAGCGCCATGTCAGGGTTGGACAGCCACTCGAAATTGCCGAGGCCGAGTGCATAGTTGATGACACCCCATGACGGATCATAGAGCAGTTTCCAGAACAGACCGACGACGGCCATCGACAGCATCATCGGCAACAGCAGCAGTGTCGTCAGCAGGCCCTTCAGCGGGATATCGCGGTTGAGCAGCAACGCCACGCCAAAGCCGACGATGACCTGACCGACCACGGAGACGATGACATATTTGGCGGTGATGGCGAAATTCGACCAGATGAACGGGTCGTTGAGCAGTTCGCGGTAATTCTGCAGTCCGACGAAATTGGCCGCCGCCGGGCTCGACGCGCGAAAGTCGGTGAACGAATAGCCGAGCGAATAGAGCAGTGGAAAGATGTTGAAGACGATCAGGAAAACGATCGTCGGAATGATGAAGAGATTTCGGATCGTGAGGTCGCTCATGCCGCGGGTGGCGGAGCGCGAGTTGGGATCCAGCGTGGTCATGACTGCAGTGGCCAAAGCCAGTTCCTTCCTTGAGAAAAGAAAACGGAAGGGGTGGGCTCCCACCCCTTCCGAGCGTTAGTACCGCTTACTTCACGCGGTTGTACTTCTTGAACGTCGCGTTCCAGTCCGCGGCGAGCGAATCGAGCACTTCCTTGGCCGTGCCCTGATTGCCGGTGATGTACGGATAGACGCGTTGGTTCATCGCGATGAGCAGCTCGGCATATTCCGGCGTCGCCCAGAAGTCCTTCACCTTGAACATGGTTTCGTAGAAAGCCTTGTTGTAAGGCGTGGCGTTCTGGAATTCAGGCGACTCGAGCACCTTGGCACTTGCCGTGTAACCGCCGAGTTCCGCCCACTTCTTCTGCGTCTCGTCTTTGATGAACCATTCCAGGAACTTCATCGCCTCTTCCTTGTTGTTGGAATAGGAGATGACGGAGATGCCCTGGCCGCCGAGCGCGGCGAACTGGTCGCCGTTCGGGCCGGCCGGGTTGGCGAAGAAGCCTGTGTTCTTGGCATTCGGGTTCGAGGCTTCGTTGATGAGCGCCGGGAAGAAGGCGAAGTAGTTCATGCTCATCGCAGCCAGATTCTCGGTGATCGCCTGGTTGTCCTCGATGAAGAAGCTCTTGGCCCAACCAGGAGGTGTGAAGGAATAGAGTTCCTTGTAGACCTCGAGCGCCTTGACGTTCTGATCGGAGTTGATGATCCCGTCGACCTTGTAAGTGGCATAGTCGCCAAGTTCGCCGCCGTAGGAGAAGATGGCGTTCTCGACGCCCATCACCAGGGCATCATATGAATTGTCGGTGTAGATGGCGACGCCGTAGCGCTTCTGGTCGGGACGGTGGAAGAATTCGGCAATGTCGCGCAGCGCCTTGAAATCCTTCGGCACGCCGAGATCGTAGCCATACTTGGCCTTGAAGGCTTCCATTTCCTTGGGGTCCTCGAACCAGTCCTTACGGTAGGACCAGCCGACTGCGTCACCCTCGGCCGGGATCGACCAGTACTTGCCGGAGGCCGACGGATATTCGGCGTAGTACTTGACAGTCGCCGGCGCCATCACCTCCTTCAAATTATGCTTGTTGAAGAAGTCGGTAAGGTCGACATAGTGGCCCGCCTCGGATGCGGCACCGATCCACTGCGAGTCGCCGACCACCATGTCGTAGGCGCTGCCCTTGGCGTTGAACTCGGTGAATGCCTTGGTCTGGAAGTCGGACCAAGGTGTGGTTTCGACCGTGACCTTCACGCCGGTCTCGGCCTCGTAGAGATTGACGAGTTCCTGCAAATAGTTCGCCGGATCCCATTCCGCCCAGAATATGGTGAGTTCTTTGTCTTGCGCGTAAACGGACGTTCCGCAGGCAAGCGTTAAGCCGATACCAGCAAGTGCGCTGGTCACTAACTTGCGCATAATGATTTCCTCCCTTGTGCGCGTTCTACCTTATCGTGCGAGCCGGCAACGGGGCCGGCCCTGGTAGTTCCTCCCGTGATCGCACCTTCCCGGTTTCGAGCCTCCTCGCCCCTGCCGGAAAATGGATCGCAGCCCTCACTTTCGATCCGCTTTTCTGATCCAATCTGGTATTACCAATTTTGCATGCACGTCAAGCCCTTTCTTGACAGCTTGACGTGGTCATTGCCATCGGATTCCGGCTTTATCTGCCTGTTTTACCAAGATTTTCCTACTCAGTGATATGATTGGGTATTGTCCGACACCCCACTCAACGGCTAAGATCAGTAGCGTGCATGCCAATCTGGTCGAACCAGATAGGCTCTATTTCATGACTGCCTTCGGATCGGGGCTGCCTCCTTCATCGACCGATTCCGCGACTGCCGCACGCACCAGCGCCCCGGCTGCCCACTGTGCGACCGCCCTCGTCCGGCGGCTGTCCAGTCCCCAGATATCCTTGAGCACAATCAGCACCTCGACGCCGAAGATCAGCGACAGCGCCTGCGCCAGCCGCTTCAAGTCGCGCGGCGGCAAACGGCCCTCGAGCGGCGCGATCGCATCTTTCAGCAAGTCGATGCGATGGCCGCGCGTAAAGGCGGGCTCGCCGCCCAGCGTGCCGGCCTGACGCCGCGCCCATTGATCGAGCGACAGCTTCAGTGCTGCCTTGAACGTGGCCTCGAAGGCCTCGATGCGCGGCATGGCCGTATCGAACAGCTCCGCGACCCGGCGCTCGGCATCGGCGGAGGTCGATTGCCAGGTGAGGATTGGCCCCAGCCCCTCGTTGACGGCGGCCTGCACCAGTGCCGACTGGCTCGGGAAGTAACGATAGGCGGTGGCACGGGAAACCTCGGCCGCCTCGGCGACCTCGCTGACCGAGGGCGTGACGCCCGCCTGCATCAGCCTTGTTGCCGTCTCCAGCATCAGCCGTTTGGTCCGCGCGCGCGGCCCACGTTCGGGCACCGGGCCGGCTGCCCGTTCAGCGTCGTCGCTCGCAGTGGATTGTTGACGTGAGACATTCATACCAATACGATACGCGTGTCTCAAAAATTTGCAATGGTGTCCGCATCGTCGAGTGGCCCGAGCAATGAGCAATGGGGGCGGCATTGCGCCTGCCAGGATCGGGGGAGCGCAATGAAGCGTATCTATGTGGCGGGTACCGCGGACACCAAGGGCGAGGAGCTCGCCTTCCTGGCCGATGCGATCACTGCTGCGGGCGCCATCGTTTGTCGTGTCGATGTCGGAACGCGCGACGCAACCATCCCCGTCGATATCGGCGCGAGGGAAATCGCCGACCATCATCCCGGCGGCCGTGACGCCGTGCTCGGCGGCAATGACCGTGGCGCCGCGGTCGCCGCGATGGGCATCGCCTTCGCCCGCTTCGTCCAGTCGCGCGCCGACATTTCCGGCATCATCGGCATTGGCGGCGGCGGCGGCACCTCGATCATCACGTCGGGCATGCGCGCCCTGCCGCTCGGCCTGCCCAAGATCATGGTCTCGACGCTCGCCTCCGGCGATACCGCACCCTATGTCGATGTCTCCGACATCATCATGATGCCTGCGGTGACCGACATGGCCGGACTGAACCGGATCTCCCGTGTCGTGCTGCACAATGCCGCCCAGGCGATCGTAGGCATGGCAACCAAGCCGGCGCCGCCACCCGACGGCAAACCATCGATCGGCCTCACCATGTTCGGCGTCACAACGCCTTGCGTGACCGCCATCGCCGACCAGCTCCGTTCCAGATATGACTGCATGGTCTTCCACGCCACCGGCACCGGCGGCCGCAGCATGGAAAAGCTGGCCGACAGCGGCTTGCTGTCCGGTATCGTCGACATCACCACGACCGAAGTCTGCGATCTGCTGTTCGGCGGCGTGCTGCCGGCGACGGAGGATCGTTTCGGCGCCATAGTTCGCACGGGGCTGCCCTATGTCGGCTCCGTCGGCGCGCTCGACATGGTGAACTTCTGGGCGCCTTCGACCATTCCGGAGCCCTATCGCGATCGGCTGTTCTACGAACACAATCCCAATGTCACGCTGATGCGCACCACGGCGGACGAATGCCGCGCGATCGGCGAGTGGATCGGCACCAGACTCGCCCGCTGCGGAGGGCCGGTGCATTTTCTCATCCCGGAAAAAGGCGTCTCGGCGCTCGACATCGAAGGCGGCGCCTTCTTCAACCCGGAAGCCGACGCCGTTCTGTTCGATGCCATCGAGCGCACCATCGAACCCAACAGCAAGCGCCGCGTGACGCGCCTGCCGCTGCATATCAACGACCCGGAATTCGCAAAGGCTGCAACATCAGCCTTCCTCGACATCGCCAGACAGTGAGAGATCCAGAAAGATGCCCGCCATACCGCGCAAGGATATACTGAAGAAATTCAGGGGAATGATCGCCAAGAGCGTGCCGATCGTCGGCGGCGGCGCCGGCACCGGCCTGTCGGCGAAAGCCGAGGAGGCTGGCGGCATCGACCTCATCATCATCTACAATTCCGGCCGCTACCGCATGGCCGGGCGCGGCTCGGCCGCCGGCCTGCTCGCCTATGGCAATGCCAACGAGATCGTCAAGGAAATGGCCTACGAGGTGCTGCCGGTGGTCAGACACACGCCTGTGCTGGCCGGCGTCAACGGCACCGACCCGTTCGTCATCATGCCGCTGCTGCTGGCAGAGCTGAAGACCATGGGCTTTTCCGGCGTGCAGAACTTTCCCACCATCGGCCTGTTCGACGGCAGCATGCGGCAAAGCTTCGAGGAAACCGGCATGGGCTTCGGGCTCGAGGTCGACATGATCGCCGAGGCGCACAAGCTCGATCTCTTGACCACGCCCTATGTCTTCAACCCCGACGAGGCCCGCGCCATGACAAAAGCCGGCGCCGACATCGTCGTCGCCCATATGGGTGTGACGACAGGCGGCTCGATCGGCGCCACCTCGGCCAAGTCGCTCGACGACTGCATCGTCGAGATCGATGCCATCGCCGACGCCGCGCGCTCGGTGCGCAAGGACGTCATCCTGCTTTGCCATGGCGGGCCGATCTCGATGCCCGACGACGCCCGCTACATCCTCTCCCATGCCAAGGGCCTGCACGGCTTCTATGGCGCCAGCTCGATGGAACGGCTGCCGGCGGAAGCCGCGATCGCCAAACAGACGGCCGATTTCAAGGCGGTGACACTTGGTGGTGACAAGACCACGAAGAAAAAGAAGGGATGATGAGACGATGACCGACACGAGCAAGGTATTTGTCTACCCGAAGGACGTCAGCGCCTTCGGTTTCGACTGGGGAAAACTGGCACTGACGGTGGCGCCGGAGGTGAATGGCGCGACCCGCTTTTCCGGCGGCGTGGTCGACCTGCCCTCCGGCAAGGGCCACACGCGCCACAACCATCCGGGCGCGGAAGAAATCATCTTCGTCATCTCCGGTCATGGCGAGCAGATGGTCGAGGACGAAAAGGGCAATCCGGTGGTCGCAAAAGTCGGCCCCGGCTGTACCATCTATGTCCCGGAAAGCCGCTTTCATTCGACGCTGAACACCGGCGACGGGCCGATGCAGCTTTTCGTCGTCTATTCGCCGGCCGGGCCTGAACTGGTTTTGCGCGAGCTGCCGGATTTCAGGCTGATCGCGCCGGGGCAGTGATGAACTTGTTCTAGGGTAGCGCTGCCCCTTGTATCTGCACGAGATGATTATGTGCGATGGAAGCGATTGAGCCTCGGGCCGGATGGCCATCCGGCCCGAGGCTTGGCG